>NZ_ANBC01000030.1 GCF_000341125.1 Nocardiopsis lucentensis DSM 44048
GCACGATCATGGCCACTGAGGCGCCCGCGGCGACCACGGTCGGAAGGGAGCGTATGAGCGGCCCGCTGCCGTCGAGCCGGACAGCGCGGTCGCAGTAGCGCGTGAGCCAGGCCAGGAACCAGACGGCGAACAGGATGAACGCCGGGATGACCAGGGCGATCAGCCGTCTGCTCGCCCACGGGTGGTCGGGGGTGATGGCGGGGCGCAGGAGGGTGGTGCCCACCGTCCACACCAACAGCATGGCGGGCAGGACCCACTGGGGTTCGCGGCGCGCCGTGACGCGGCGCAGGACCAGGGCGAGGCCGAGTGCGGCGAACAGGACGGTGCCCAGGCCCACGTACCAGCCGACCCAGTAGAGGCTGAGGTCGTAGTAGGTGCGGCTGCCCTCGATCGGCAGCCCCTCGCGTTCCTGGACGGCGGCGAC
>NZ_ANBC01000031.1 GCF_000341125.1 Nocardiopsis lucentensis DSM 44048
ACAGCAGGGGACGGATCGCGAAGCCGACCATCGCGATCAGGGCGAGGACGGCCATGGCGGTCGGCAGCCAGCGGACCCGTTCCACGCGGGGGACGCCGTACCGCCACAGGGCGGCGGTGGCGACGACGGTGACCACGATGACGACGGCGGTGATCACCAGGAGCGGGTTGAGCGAGTCGGACAGGTAGTCCAGATAGGGACGGGACAGGCCGTAACCGGCGTACAGCCCCATCCCCGCGCCGACGAGGAGTCCGCCCAGCAGCGGCAGTGCCTGCCCCCGGCGGGCGAGCAGCAGCAGCCCGACGAAGCCGAGGACGGGCAGCAGGTCGCGCAGGACGTCGATCCGCACCACCAGTCCCAGGCCGAACGACAGTCCGGCCGCCGCGGCCAGGGTGTGCTGGGCGGACCAGCGATCACGCAGGAAGGAGCGTCGGGAGAGGGCGTCGTAGGCGAGGACCAGCCCGCCGAGCAGGAGGATCTGGGTGGCGGGTTCGCTGTAGGTGAACCGGCTGACCCACTGCTGGGGCAGACACACGGCCAGGACGACGGCGGCCAGCGGGGCCCATCGGGCGCCGACCAGGCGGGCGGTGAGCCCGGCGAGCGTCAGCACGCCCAGCGCGCCCAGGACGGGGGTGGTCACCAGCATGCCGGTGAGGCCGCCCAGCCAGTACCCGATCGAGGTCAGCAGGGGCGCACCGGCCATGAACTGCGGCCAGATGGCGTCGCCGCGCTGGTACTGGGCGAGGCTCTGGTAGCTGAGCGAGGGGTCGTCCCCGGCGATGAGGTCGGTGCGCAGGGGGATCGGCAGGGATCCGTTCTCCGCGNNNGGTCGCGTCGGATGACCAGCGCCTCGGCGTGGTAGGCGATCTGCACGGCGGCGAAGGCCACGGCTATCAGCAGCACGAGGACGACCGGCCACCAGGGCACGTCCTCCTCCGGGTCCGGGATGAGCCGGGGCACCAGGGCACAGGCCGTGACCACCACGGGGACACCGACGACGATCCCGGCCAGAGGCGTGAACAGGCCGAGCGCCAGGAGGGGGAAGGCCACCAGGAGCCAGGCCGAGACGGCGATGGCGGGGAGCGCGGTGACACGGGCGAGGATCCGTCCGGGAGGCAAGCGCATGAAGACACTCTGGCACCTCGGGCGACATGGCGCACACATCGAGGTAGTCGGTGGTCCGGCCCCCAGGGGAATGTCCGACGGCGGCCGACGCCCGCCCGCCGCGCTCGGCGGGCGGGGACAGGGGACGGTGTGGGCCCGGAGCGGGGTCCCTTCACCTGGTGAGAACGCCGCGAGAGTCGTGCTGGGGCGTGGCGCGGCGGAGTACGTGTCCGTGGGACACCGTCAGGGGGGTCCACGGGACACCCCCTAGAGTGGCGGCATGTCCGAGACTCCAGCACAGCTGTGGCGTGACCTCGTCGCCACCGCCCCCGCTCACCCGTTCGTGACCTCCTACGACGCGTCGGGGGGCAGGGTCGAGCTCTCCCCGGCCACCCTCGACAACTGGGTGTCCAAGACCGCGAACATGATGGTGGACGGGTTCGGGACACAGCCGGACGACCGGGTGGCGGTCGCGCTGCCCCTGCACTGGCAGTCCATCGTCTGGCTCCTGTCCTCCTGGTCGGTCGGGGCCGTGGCGGTGCCCGTCGACGGCGACGCCTTCCCCGACGGGGCGCAGATCGCGGTGGCCGACGCCGACCGGCTGGGGGCGGCGCTCGACAGCGGAGCCGAGGAGGTCGTGGGCGCGTCCCTGCACCCGCTCGGACTGCCCCTGAGGGACCTTCCACCGATGGTGCTCGACTACACCACCGAGGCCCGGGGGCACGGTGACCACTTCTCCCCCTACGTGCTCGACTCCGGGGCTCCCGCGTACGCGAGCGGGCGCGCGTGGACCGGCGCGGAGCTGGTCGCCGCCGCACGGGAGCGCGCCGAGCGGTGGGCGCTCACGGGCGAGGACCGCGTGGGGATCGTGATCGGCCCCGCCACGCCGCTGTCCGTGCTCGGCGACGACGCCTCGGTCCTCCTGGCCGCGGTGGTCGCGGGCACTGCGCTCGTGCTCCTCGAGGGCGGCCCCGAGGACGCGACCGACCTGCGCTCACGCCTGAAGATGGAAGGCGCCACCGCCGTCCTGGACCTGGCGGACAGTGGTGTGGCGGCCGACGGCGGCTTCCGCGCGCTGGGCTGACCCGTCCTTCCCGGATCGGCGCGTCGGGCGCTCCCCGGCGCCCTCTCGGGCCTCGCCCGCCCTTCGTGCCTCACGGGCCTCGCGCTCCCGCTCGGCCCGGTAGAGGTCGGCGGCCTGGGCGTGGATGTCGGGGTGCATGACGTCCTCCTCGGGGGTCCGGTGGGTCGGGACCGTGTGCCCCGACCAGCACCAGGCTTCCGCTAAGGAGGGCGCCCCCACCATGGGAGGACCTCCCTATTTCCGCTGGGCGGCCGCGCCTCAGACCACGCGCCCCACGCCTTAGTGCCCGATCGGGCGCTAAGGCGCGGGACTGCTCCTAGCCCTCGCGGTAGAAGGCGTCCGCCACCACGCGCTCCCGCCGCTCCTCGTCGTAGGTGTACACCTCACGGCCCTCGACGAACACGCGCAGGGCACGGCTCATGACGTCCAGGGGGTCGCCCGACCACACCACCACGTCGCCGTCCAGACCGGGCCGCAGCGCGCCCACCCGGTCGTCGATCCCCATGATCTCGGCGGGGTTGAGGGTGATCGCGCGGATCGCGGTGTCGCGGTCCAGGCCCTCCTTCACGCACAGGGTCGCCTGGTGCACGAGGAACTCGATCGGGACGACCGGGTGGTCGGTGGTCAGCGCGACCTTCACACCCGCCCGGTCGAGGATGCCCGGGTTGGCCAGCGTCTTGTTCTTCACCTCGACCTTGGACCGGCTCGTCATCAGCGGACCCGTGATCACGGGGACGCCGCGCGCGGCGATCTCGTCGGCGAGCAGGTGGCCCTCGGTGCAGTGGTTGATGATCAGGCGGTACCCGAACTCGTCGGCCAGGCGCATCGCCGTGTGCATGTCGTCGGCGCGGTGGACGTGCTGGCACCACGGGAGCTCACCGTCCAAGACGCTGACCAGCACCTCCATGGCGTTGTCCCGGTCGAAGGGGGTGCCCTCGGCAGCCGCGTGGTCGCGCTTGGCCTTGTAGTCCTGCGCCTTGGTGAACGCGTCGCGGATGACCGCCGCCACGCCCTGCCGCGTCGAGGGCAGCTGCTTCTTCTCTCCGTACACGCGCTTGGGGTTCTCGCCCAGGGCGCTCTTGACGCTGGTCGGCTGCCTGATCAGCCGGTCCTCCATGCTGCGTCCCCAGCACTTGACGGCCACCGTCTGGCCGCCGATGGGGTTGCCGGAACCGGGCTTGACGACGGAGCTGGTCACACCGCCGGACAGGGCGTCGACGAAGCCCAGGTCGGCGGGGTTGATGGCGTCCAGGGCACGCATGCGCGCGCCGTTGGGGTCGGTCATCTCGTTGGTGTCGTCGCCCGCCCAGCCGACGCCCTCCTCGTCGATGCCGATGTGGCCGTGCGCCTCGACGAAGCCGGGCAGCACCCACTTTCCGGAGGCGTCGACGACCGTGGCCCCCTCGGGAACGGTGACGTCGGCGTCCGGGCCGACCGCGGTGATGACGCCGTCGGAGATGAGGACCGTGCCGCCGTCGACGGGGTCTCCGTCGACGGGCACGACGTACCCGGAAGTGATCGCGATATCCATGGCGGGCAACCTAGCCCATCATCGGGTGTTCCCCCAAGGGCCGGTCGCGTCCGGATTCACCGTCCGGGTCACCGCGCGGTCAGGAGCTCCGAGTCCGGCGCCAGTTCGACGGCGACGCCCTCGATGGCGTCGCGCACCATCGTGCACCGCCCGACCTGCTCACTCTCAGCCGTGAGGTCTCCCCCCTGCGCGGCGAACGCGTAGACCATGCTGGGCCGGTCCTCGAACTCCATCAGGCGGAAGGCTCCCCCCAGTCCCGGGTGGTGCGGGGTCTGCTCGGGGATCACGCCCATGGTGACGATGCCCGCCGCGATGAGGTCGGCCAGGAAGCCGCGCTGGGCGTTGATGACGGCCGCGCCGCCCTGGGGGCGGGTCAGGGCGATCTCGTTGAGCACCACCCGCAGCCGGGGGCCGTCCGGTCCGGTCATCGCCGCGCGGTGGGCCATCTCCTCGTCCACCATGGCCTCGACCTGGTCCGCGCCGAGGCCGGGGTGGGCGGGCCCCAGGATGGCCCGGGAGTACTCCCGGGTACGCAGGAACGTGGGCACCGCCATGGGTTGGTGCTCCCAGAGCCGCGCCGCGTGCGTGCCGAGCTCCCGCATGTCCCCGAACTCGTTGGGGAAGGCCTCGGCCTGGAGGGTGACCGCCCACGCGTCGACCAGCTGGTGGTCGGCGCCCAGCGCGGTGTCCACCCGTTCGACCAGTGTCCGGGCCGGTCGGCAGTGCGCGTCCTCCACCTCGCGGAGCTTGTCGTCGGTCACCCCGACGGTCCTGGCCAGCTCGGCGCGTGAGAGCCCTTTGTCGGACCTGGCGCGCAGTATCCGCGCGCCGAAGGGGAGCCACATCGCAGACGGCAACGCAGTGTTCACTCCCGAATCCTCTCCCGTCGCCGGTCGGGGCGGGCCGTGTCCCTCGGGTCGACCCCGCCCCCTTCATCCGACCATCTCCCGTGGCGGTGCGGCTGGTCAAGCGACGGGGCGGGTGCGGCGATCCGTGATAAGTCAGTACAAGCACCGACAATGCCGTCCCATGACCGGACGCGTTCGAAGTATCATCCCCGAACCCCTCTGACCTGCGCGGCTCCCGTCGGGTGATCGGCGTGCCCCGGGGTGGGGAAGCCCCTCCTCCCCCAGTACTCTGAGTGCCGCCCAGTCGCGAACCACACCTCGGAAGTGAACCGATGAAGCGCTTGACCCTGCCGGCGACCGTCGTGCTGTCCTCCACCCTCCTGCTCGCCACGACCGCGTGCCAGGACGACACGGAGGTGTCGGACGTGGAGGGCGCGGTGCTGAACACCAGTGAGGGCGACATCACGGTGGAGCTCTTCCCGGAGGACGCTCCCCTGGCCGTCGCCAACTTCGTCGACCTCGCCGAGGGCGAGGGCGTGTCCAACCCGGTGACCGGGGACGCGGCCTTCTACGACGGGACCGTCTTCCACCGGGTGATCGAGGGGTTCATGGTCCAGGGCGGCGACCCCGAGGGGACCGGACGCGGCGGCCCCGGGTACACGTTCGAGGACGAGTTCGGCTCCGGCCGCACCTTCGACGAGCCGGGTGTGCTCGCCATGGCCAACTCGGGCCCGGACACCAACGGGTCGCAGTTCTTCATCACGGTGGCGCCGACCACGCACCTGAACGGCGGCCACACGATCTTCGGCCAGGTGGCCGACGACGAGTCCTACGCGGTCGTGGAGGCGATCTCCCAGGTGCGGACCGACCAGAACGACCGTCCGGTGGAGGACGTCGTGCTGGAGTCCGTCACGATCCAGCGCGCGGGGGACTAGCCGGCGCCTCTCCAGAACCTAGCGCCGCCGCTTGGCCCGGGCCGCGCGGGCCCGCTCGACGGCGGGCCCGATCGCCCCCGCCAGCGCCGCGACGTCCTCCGGGGCGGAGGTGCGGCCCAGGGACAGCCGCAGACTGCTCAGCGCGGTGTCCGGGTCGGCCCCCATCGACAGGAGTACGTGGCTGGGCTGGGCGACCCCCGCCGAACACGCGGAACCGGTCGAGCAGGAGATGCCCCGCGCGTCGAGCAGCATGAGCAGCGCGTCCCCCTCGCAGCCGGGGAAGGACAGGTGGGAGATCCCGGGCAGCCTCCCGTCGGGGTCGCCGTTGACGACGACGTCGGGAACCTCCGCCCGCACGCGCTCCTCCAGGTCGTCCCGGAGCGAGGCCAGGTGCTTGGCGTGCTCCTCGCGCTCGGCCACGGCGAGGTCAACGGCGGGGG
>NZ_ANBC01000032.1 GCF_000341125.1 Nocardiopsis lucentensis DSM 44048
TCGCGCTCCTGGCCGCCGCCGTGCAGGACGGGAACCGGGGCCAGGCCCCGTCCGACGACCAGGGCGCCCGCCCCGACCGGGCCGCCGAGTTTGTGGCCGCTCACCGTCAGGGCGCTGACTCCGCTGGTGGCGAAATCCACCGGCTCCGCTCCGACCGCCTGGACGGCGTCCGTGTGGAAGGGGATCCCGTGTTCGGCGGCCACGGCCGCCAGCTCGGCCACCGGTTGCACGGTGCCGACCTCGTTGTTGGCCCACATGACCGAGACCAGGGCGACCGAACCGGGATCACGCTCGATCGCGTCCCTCAGCGCCCGGGGGTCGACGCGCCCCGCGCCGTCGACGGGGAGCGTCTCGAAGACCGCCCCCTGGTGGTCGGCCATCCAGTGCGCCGGGTCGAGGACCGCGTGGTGTTCGACCGCGCTGACCAGGATCCGCCGCCGGGCCTGATCCTCCGCGTTCCGGGACCAGTACAGTCCCTTGACCGCGATGTTGTCGGACTCGGTACCGCCCCCGGTGAAGACCACCTCGTGCGGCGTGCAGCCGAGGGCGCCCGCGAGCCGTTCCCGCGCCTCCTCCACCGTGCGGCGCGCGGCGCGGCCGTGGCCGTGCAGCGACGAGGGGTTGCCGAGGGAACCGAGCTCCTCCGTGAGGTCGGCGATGACCTCCGGGCGGACGTCGGTCGTGGCTGCGTGATCCAGATACACCATGGCGCTCCCAGAATACGCCCGCCACCGCCGTCCACGCCCTCGGTCCCGATAACCTTGAGTCATGCCTGACTCCTCGCAGCCCACCGGCCACCACTGGCACGCTCCCACGGCCCAGCGGCCGGTGAGCGCGCGACTGTCCCTGCCCGGTTCCAAGTCCGTGACCAACCGGGCGCTCGTGCTGGCGGCGCTGTCGGAGACGCCGTGCGTCGTGCGCCGCCCGCTCGCCAGCCGCGACAGTGAACTCATGATCGGCGCGCTCCGCGCCCTGGGCGTGGGCGTCACCCAGGACGGCGAGGACCTCGTCGTCACCCCCGCCGCGCTGCGCGGCCCTGCGTCCGTCGACGTCGGCAACGCCGGAACGGTCATGCGCTTCGTTCCGCCGCTCGCCGCCCTCGCCGACGGCGACGTCCACTTCGACGGGGACCCCCGCGCCCGTGAACGGCCCGTCGACGAACTCCTGAACGCCCTGCGCGCCCTCGGCGCGGACATCGACGACGGCGGGCGCGGCGCCCTGCCCATGACCATCCACGGCACCGGCGCGGTGCCCGGCGGCGAGGTCGTCCTGGACGCCTCCGGATCGTCCCAGTTCGTCTCGGCGCTGCTGCTCAGCGGCGCCAGGTTCGCCCAGGGCGTCCACGTGCGCCACCAGGGGCCGCCCGTGCCCTCCCAGCCGCACCTGGACATGACGGTGGAGATGCTCCGCGCCGTCGGGGTGTCCGTGTCCACCGGGGAGAACTCCTGGAGGGTGGAGCCGGGGCCGGTCAAGGCCACCGAGATCACCGTCGAGCCCGACCTGTCCAACGCCGCGCCGTTCCTGGCCGCCGCCCTGGTCAGCGGTGGCGAGGTGACCATCCAGGGGTGGCCCGAGCACACCACCCAGCCCGGCGACGAACTGCGCTCCCTCTTCACCCGCATGGGCGGTGAGGTGTCCCGCTCCGGCGGCGACCTCACCCTGCGCGGCACCGGTCAGGTCAACGGCATCACCGCCGACCTGCGTGACGTCGGCGAGCTCACCCCGACCATCGCCGCCGTGGCGGCCCTGGCGGACACGCCCTCCCGGCTCACCGGGATCGCGCACCTGCGCCGTCACGAGACCGACCGCATCGCCGCGCTCGCCGCCGAGATCAACCACCTGGGCGGTGACGTGGAGGAGCTGTCCGACGGCCTGGTCATCCGCCCGCGACCGCTCCACGGCGGCGTGTTCCACTCCTACGACGACCACCGGATGGCCACGTCCGGCGCGGTGATCGGCCTGTCGGTGCCCGGGGTGGAGGTGGAGAACATCGCCACCACGCGCAAGACACTGCCCGACTTCCCCGGCCTCTGGGCGGAGGCTCTGGCATGAGCCGCACGCGGGGCGGGGGACGCCACCTGGACGAGGACGACATCCGCGTACGCGCCCGGGGCGGCTCCCGACCCCGCACCCGCAAGCGCCCCAAGCACGAGAACGCGGTGGAGGGCCTGGTCACCGCCGTGGACCGGGGCCGCTACCGGTGCCTGGTGAACGACGTCCCGGTCGTGGCCATGAAGGCCCGTGAGCTGGGCCGGGGCTCCATCGTCGTCGGCGACCGCGTCGACGTCGTGGGGGATCTGTCCGGGAAGCCCGACACCCTCGCCCGCGTCGTGCGGGTCCGCGACCGCCGCTCCATCCTGCGCCGCACCGCCGACGACACCGACCCCGTCGAGCGGGTGATCGTCGCCAACGCCGACCAGCTGGCCATCGTGTGCGCGCTCGCCGACCCCGCGCCCCAGCCCCGTTTCGTCGACCGGTGCCTGGTGGCGGCCTACGACGCCGGGCTCGAACCGCTCCTGTGCCTGACCAAGGCGGACCTCGCCGACCCCGACGACCTGGTCCGGGTCTACGAGCCCCTGGGACTGCCCTACGAGGTGCTGAGCCCCGGGGGGGACCTCACCCGGCTCAGATCCCGCCTGGCCGACCGGACCAGTGTGTTCGTGGGTTCGTCCGGTGTGGGCAAGTCGACTCTGGTCAACCGGCTGATCCCCGGAACCGACCGGGCCGTGGGCCACGTGAACGCCGTGACCGGCCGGGGCCGCCACACCTCGACCTCCGCCGTCGCGCTGCCCTTCGAGGGCGGCTGGCTGATCGACACCCCCGGGGTGCGCAGTTTCGGGTTGGCGCACATCGAGCCCGAGGACATCGTGGCGGGCTTCGCCGACATCGACGAGGTCGCCCACGCGTGCCCCACGGACTGCACGCACCAGGAGGACGTCGAGGGCTGCGCCGTCGCCGCCGCGCTCACCGAGGGGACCCTCGACCCCGACCGCGTGGGGTCGCTGCGCCGCCTGCTCGCCAGCCGGGAGGGCGCCCTCGACGAGGAACCCGGGGCGTAGCACCCGACCGCGCCAGGGCGCTTCCCCCCGTCCAGGGACGGATTCCCCGGCTCACCGAAATCCGTTGATCACTCTCGGTAGTCTCCCGTCACGCCCGGAAAAGACGGGGAAGGACGAGCATGATCACTCGAATGACGCGTGAGTTTCCGCTGATGGCCGGCGGATGGACCTGCGTGTATTGCGACTGGCCCAATCGGCCTGAGGCGTCGGTGCGCGAAAACCCCTTCCGCTTCGGGGGACCGGACGGATAGAAGATTTCGGTCAGAAATAAACCGGGTATTTGCTCTGTCCCGCTCCTTGGAGGGTGTGGCGATACCCCGGACCATGTGCCCGTTTTCTGGTGACATGACCGGGGTACCGCGAGATAGGTTCACTCGATTCCGCCGTAGAGCACAGGAAGCCTGCCTAAAGTGGAAACTCCCCTCCTGAGGCGGTGCGTTCCCCACCGCCGGGCCACATGGACGGAGGCGGGGACGTGGAACCTCTCGTCTGTCACGCGCAAGGAAGGCCGTCGTCGTGAGTCCGCACCCCCCGAGCCCCCCAGCCCTGATCCGGACCCCGGAGGAATCCCTCGCCCCCTCCCGCCCCATCCGTGTCCTCGTCGTCGACGACCACGCCCTGTTTCGACGCGGCCTGGTGTCGGTCCTGGACGAGGAGGAGGACATCGACGTGGTCAGCGAGGCGGGTGACGGCGAAGAGGCGGTGCGCCTGGCCGCCGAGCACCGCCCCGACGTCGTCATCATGGACGTGCGCATGCCACAGGCATCCGGCATCGACGCCTGCTCACGTATCCGTGAGGCCCTGCCACAGGCGAAATTCATCATGCTCACGATGAGCGACGAGGAGGTCGATCTCTTCGACGCGCTCAAGGCCGGCGCCACCGGGTACCTGCGCAAGGAGATCTCGGTGACCGAGATCCCCCGGGCGGTGCGCGGTATCGCCGTGGGGCAGTCCTTCGTCGACCAGGCGATGGCCACCAAACTCATCGGTGAGTTCGCCGAACTGGCCAAACAGGGAGGCTCCCCGCGCGGGTCGGCCCCGGCACTGCCGCAGCTCACCCCGAGGGAGACCGAGGTGCTCAAGCTGCTGGCGCACTCGCTCAACAACCGGGAGATCGGCGAGCGGCTGTTCATCACGGAGAACACCGTGAAGAACCACGTGCGCAACATCCTGGAGAAACTCCAGGTGCACTCGCGCACCGAGGCCGCCATCTACGCCGTGCGCGCCGAGTACGTGCATCCGGGAACGTAGGCACGGCGAACGCGCCCCGCTCACCGTGGTGGCGGCGGGGAGCATTTCCGCGAAACCCACGAGTGGCGGAGCGAATTCGCCCGCGCATACCTGGGACGGGGGCATTGGGAAAGGCCGGGTCGAGGGCCGGGGGACGCCCTCCTCCGACCCGACCGCACCCCTACAGGTCCACCGTCCCCCCGCAGCGCCAGTACCGCGACCGGTCGCGCTCCATGAACCCCTCGTCCACCAGGCTGTGCCGCAGCACCGCCAGGTCCGCGCTGAACCGCACCAGCACCGCGTTCACCTCGGCCTCGGTGTAGCGGACACCCGGCTCGAAGGTCCGCGCCACCTGGTCGAACAGCACCAACCGCTCGGCGCGGCGCACCGGAAGCACGGTGATGCGGCCGTGCGGCATGTACTTCCTCAGCACCTTCCGCCGCTCCCGCTCCGACAGCGGCTCCTCCCACACC
>NZ_ANBC01000033.1 GCF_000341125.1 Nocardiopsis lucentensis DSM 44048
CGCTCCCGCTCCGACAGCGGCTCCTCCCACACCGGAGGCACCCCCTCTCAGCGTCCGCGCGACAGCATCCCGTGCACGACGCGCTCGACCCGTTCCGCCGCCCGCTCCGGGTCGATCGGCTGCAACGCGTAGGAGACCGTCAGCCGCACCGCGACGTCCGCGACCGACTCCGCCAGCGGCGCGTCCACCCACGGGCAGCGCTCCCCCACCCGCCACGCGATCCGCTCCCCCAACACGTCCAGCAACGGTGCCGACCTCGTCGTGAGCACCGGCAGCAGCTCCCGGTCACCGGTCACCACCGCCCGCAGCAGCGGGTTGTCGCGCGCGTTGAGCAGTATCAGCCGCGTCGCCCGGCTCACCGCGTGCGCCGGGTCGTGCTCCTCGGTCTCCAGGAGCCGCACCACCGTGTCCAGCAGGGCGTTGACCTCGCGCACCACGATCGCCTGGAGCAGCCCCTCCTTGCTGCCGAACACGTTGTACAGGGTCTGCCTGGACACCTTCGCCGCCGACGCGATGTCGGCCATCCGCTGTCCCTGCCAGGCCCCGGCCACGATCTCGGCGTAGGCGGCGTCCATCAACCGCTCCCGCGCCGACGTCCCCTCGGCGTGCCTGCGTCCGCTCGCGGTCTCCATCCCCCCATCCTCCCACCGAACGGCCCTGGAACCCCGTCCCCCCGAATCTTCTGGAGTCCCTGATGTGACTAACACTCTGGTCACGCGGGGGTGCCCCCATCGCCATGAACGCCCCGGTCCCGGTAGCGTTACCGGCCATGGCGTCCTTTGACGATGATCTGCGGCTGGCCCACGTGCTCGCCGACGCTGCCGACGACCTCGCGCTCAAGCGGTTCCGCGCGCTCGATCTGGTGGTCGACACCAAACCGGACCTGACCCCGGTGACCGAGTCCGACCGTCTGGTCGAGGAGACCCTGCGTGGTGTGCTCTCGCGCGCACGCCCCCGCGACGCGGTCGTGGGCGAGGAATACGGCAAGACCGGCAACAGCAACCGTGTGTGGGTCATCGACCCCATCGACGGGACGAAGAACTACGTCCGTGGCGTCCCCGTCTGGGCGACCCTCGTCGCGCTCCTGGAGGGCGACCGGCCCGTCGTCGGCCTCGTGTCCGCCCCGGCCCTGCACCGCCGCTGGTGGGCCTCCAAGGGCGGCGGCACCTGGACGGGGCGCGGTCTGGCGAAGGCCACCCGCTGCCACGTGTCCAAGGTGTCAGAGCTCGCCGACGCCTCGTTCAGCTACTCCTCGCTCAGCGGTTGGGAGGAGCGCGGCCTGCTCGACTCCTTCCTCGGTCTGACCCGCTCGGTCTGGCGCACGCGCGCCTACGGGGACTTCTGGTCCCATGTGATGGTCGCCGAGGGTGTGGTGGACGTGGCGGCCGAGCCCGAGCTGTCGCTGTGGGACGCCGCGCCGCTGCCGATCATCCTGGAGGAGGCCGGCGGGCGCGCGACCAATCTGCGCGGTGAGGGCTTCGAGGACGGCGGTCCGCTGGTGTGCAGCAACGGCCTGCTCCACGACTCCGCGCTGACCTGGCTCAACGGCGGCCCCACACCCGTCCGGTAGCGGCCCCGGCCGCACCCGGGCGGGGCGGCCGTCCCGGCCAGCGTTCGTCACATTCCACACGCATCCCATAACCCCAGGTAGTAGCCTGCCGGATGTGCTGACCACGACACCCCTCCGGGCCGCGCTCCGCCGCGCCGCCGCCCTCCTCACCACCACCGCGGCCGCCACCTCCGCCGTCGCCTGCGGTGCCGGGCACGGGCACACCCCCGAGGAACTCGACGCGATGATCGCCGACCGCGTGCGCGACTCCGCCTCGTCCGAGCCCTCGGCCCTCCCCGACACCGTGTTCGACCCCGACACCTACATGTGCTCTCCGGCCGTCGACTCCCCCACCACGGACACCTGGCGGACCGAGACACCGCGTTCGGCCGTCTCCCCCGGCGCACCGGCCCGGTTGGGTGTGCTGGCCGGTGAGGACACCGAGGTCACCAGGGTGACCGTGGCCGTCCTCTCCCCGGACGGGTCCTCGTCCTCCGCCGACGTCGTCCTCTCCCCGGGGGCCTGGTCCCACGTCGACTACCCCGAGGACTTCACGGCCACCGCCACCACCGACGAACCCGACCCCGCCATCGGCTCCGAGGAGGGCCGCACCGACGGTGTCCATACCGTTATCTGGAGCGACGGCGACTCAGGGACCCCCCTGACCTGTGACGGCTTCTCCGTCGGCTGACCTCCCGGAGCGCGTCGGCCCCTCCCCGGCCACAAACCCGGTCCCGCCGTGAACCGAAATTCCTCTTCCCCTCGTTGGGTGTCGTGAAACCACCCGATTCACGCGGGCCCGGCCGCTCCTCTGCGGTGCCGGGCCCCACACACGGGAAGGGACCGAATGCTACGTTCCCTCACGGCCGGGATCGTGCTCGCCTTCGCCGGCTCCCGGGCCAACATCGCCCGGACCATCCTGTCCTGCGCCGGTGTCGTCGTCGGTATCGGCGCGCTGATCCTCGTGGTCATGGGCAGCGACTTCGGGCAGCGGTACGCCGTCGCCTACAGCGAGATCCAGGGCGGACTCCCCGCCACCCTGCAAGTCAGCGTCAGCGGTGAGATCAGCGACCGCGACGCCCTGGAGGAGGACCTGTACCGCGCGGGCGGCGAACAGGTCTCCCTCTACCAGACGCCGGGGGACCTCATCCGGATCCGTTCCGGCGACACGGCCGCGCCGGACGTGGAGTTCCGCGGCGTCGACGCCGAACTCGGCGACATCCGCCGCCTCGACATGGCCCAGGGCCGCTGGTTCTCCGAGGAGGACACCGAGTCGCTGGCCCCGGTCCTGGTGATCAACCAGTCCCTGGCCGACGTCCTGCCGGACCTGGCGCGGGTGCAGATCGGCCAGGACCGGTGGGTGGAGGCGCGCGTCGTCGGCGTCATCGCCGACTCCAACATGGACTTCAGCTGGCAGACCGCCTACCTGCTGCGCTCCCCCGCCAGCGAGGAGATACTCTTCTCGGCGCCGGAGTCCGAGGCCCCCGCGGAGGAGTTCGGGTTCCCCATGGGCGAGAACACCTACGTCGTCCGTGTGGACCCGGAGCACCCGGGCACGGCGGACTACGGCGGGGCGTTCGCGCAGACCCTGGCCTCCGCCGGTTGGCGCTGGGGGGTCACCGACCCCGAAGCCATCTGGAGCTACCGCGCGGACAGCGCCGACATGCTGGAGGAACCCCTGCGGTACATGACCTGGGGTCTCCTCGGCATCGCCTTCATCACCCTCGGCACCGGCCTGCTCGGCGTGCTCAACGTCGGTCTGGTCACCGTGCGCGAGCGCCGCCGCGAGCTGGCCACCTACCGCGCTCTGGGGGCCACCCGGTTCACGCTCTTCGTGGCCGTGGTGATGGAGGCCGTGGTCGTGTCGGTCGTGGCGGGGGCCATCGCCCTCGCCGGGTGCTGGGCGCTGGGGTCCCTGGCTTCGGTGGTCGTCACCGAGCTCGACCTCGTGCCGCCCGGCGTCGACGTGCGCGTTCCGGCCGACGGCGTGCTCCTCGGACTGGGCAGCGCCGCCGGTGTCGGACTGTTGGCCGGGATCATCCCCGCGGCCCGGGCGCTGCGTGCGTCCGTCGTCGCCGGACTCCGCGAGTAGGAGACTCACGATGAGCAAGAAGAAGTGGATCATCGCCGGCACCGGACTCGTGCTCCTCGCGGGGCTCGGCGGCGGTACCTACGTCATGCTGCCGCGGGTGCTCGGCGGGGGCGGCCCGGAAGTTCCCATGGAACAGGCCGCCCTGGAGACGAGCGCGCCGTTCACGGTGGAGCTGGGCTCGATCAGCTCGGTGATGGTGTTGGACGCCACCGTCCGGGCCGCACCCGGGGAGGACGT
Source organism: Nocardiopsis lucentensis DSM 44048 (assembly GCF_000341125.1). Taxonomy (GTDB): domain Bacteria; phylum Actinomycetota; class Actinomycetes; order Streptosporangiales; family Streptosporangiaceae; genus Nocardiopsis; species Nocardiopsis lucentensis. Next base: position 3,879 of record NZ_ANBC01000033.1, read on the forward strand.
CACGGCGCGCAACGGCGGCACCGTCACCCGCGTCTGGGTGAGTGACGGGGCTCCGGTCGAGAACGGCGCGCCGATCGTGACCCTGTCCGCTCCGGACGCCGGGGCCGCCGGGGGCGAGGAGGGCGCCGAGGCCCCCGCCACCCGCGAGGTCACGCTCTACGCGCCCCGCGTGGGTGACGTGACGGGGCTCGGCGACCTGCGCGACGGTGACGTCGTCGAGCCGGGGGCGGTCCTGGCGACGGTCGCCCCGGACGAGTTCCAGGCCGTGGCGACCATTCCGTCGAACGACCTGTACCGCTTCGGCGGCGAGCCCCGCGACATCGAGCTGAGCATCGACCAGGGCCCCGCGCCCACCGCGTGCGAGTTCGTCTCCCTGGGCCCGGCCGAACAGGGGGGCGGAGGCAACGCCCCCGAGGACGGCGGGGGTGTCGAGGGCGGTGGCGGTGGCGGCACCGAACTGGTCTGCCGGGTCCCCGCCGACGTCGAGGCCTTCGAAGGTGTGACGGGGAAGCTGTCGGTCTCCGTGGAGGACGTCTCCAACGTCCTCGCCGTCCCCGTGACCGCCGTACGCGGCAACGCCGACGAGGGCGAGGTCATGGTCGTTGCCGAGGACGGCTCCCAGGAGATGCGCGAGGTCGCCCTGGGTGTGTCCGACGGCTCCATGGTGGAGGTCACCGAGGGCCTCAGCGTCGGTGAGCGGATCATGGACCCGGTTCCGCTCGACCCCCGCTTCGACGTTCCCGGCGGCGCCGACGAGGAGTTCTCCGAGGAGGACTACCTCATCATGGAGGGCGAGTAGATGGCGGTCGGCACACCCCTGCCGGGGGCCGCGCGGTCCCCGGACGACACCTCTCCCCTCCTCAGGGTGGAGGGTATGACCAGGCACTTCATGGTGTCGGGCACCCGGATCGACGTGCTGCACGACTGCACGTTCCAGGTGGCGCGTGGCGAGGTCGTGGCGATCGTCGGCCAGTCGGGGTCGGGGAAGTCCACCCTGCTCAACCTGCTCGGCCTGCTGGACCGGCCGAGCGGCGGCACGTACGTCTTCGACGACGTCGACACCACCCGCCTGGGCGAGGGGCGCCGGTCCCGCCTGCGCGGCGAGGGCATCGGCTTCGTCTTCCAGCAATTCCACTTGCTGGAGCGGCGCAGCGCACTGGCCAACGTGGGCGTGCCGATGGTGCTGGGCGGGGTACCCGTGCTCCGCCGCCGCACCCGTGCCCGCGAACTGCTGGAGTCCGTCGGCCTGGGGCATCGCCTCAGCTCGCAGCCGCACCAGCTCTCCGGCGGTGAGCAACAGCGTGTGGCGCTGGCGCGGGCGCTGAGCCGGGAACCCGCGCTCATCCTCGCGGACGAGCCCACGGGCGCCCTGGACGCCGCGAGCAGCCGCATGATCATGGACCAGCTGCTGGCCCAGGCCGAACTGCGCGGCGCGGCCGTAGTCGTGGTGACGCACGATCCCAAGGTCGCCGAGCGGGCCGGCCGCGTGGTGGAGCTCGTCGAGGGCCGCACGCGCTGACCCTCATCCCGTCCCACACGTCGGGCCGCCTTCTCAGGCGAAGAGCGCGGCCCGACGTGTGGGACGGCCGCGGACGGAAAACGTCCGCGGGTCCTTCCCGGTGCTCCTCGCCGTGAGACTCCACTCGGGTTTTCCCATAAAAGCGAGGGGCCGACGTGGAAGGAATCTTTGTCTCCGACCACTCCGGCCTTCACCGCGGGGCCGGGGATCATTCCTCGGAAGAAGCAAAAGACCGGCATGGAGGGAAACTTGGTTTCCGACCATGCCGGTCCTCATTGGTAGCGGGGACAGGATTTGAACCTGCGACCTCTGGGTTATGAGCCCAGCGAGCTACCGAACTGCTCCACCCCGCGTCGTTGATCCCTATTTTAGGGCCTTTCGCCCTGGGTGGCAAACCAGTTTTTCCTGAGAAGAACCGGATGGGATCCACCCCGGTCGGGCCGTTCGACCTGACCTTCGTCAATCGTACCAGGGCTCGCACCCCGCGACGACCGCCGCCAACTCCCACCCTCACGAAACGGATTCCGCGCCCCGCCGGAACGGGGAACCGGGTGAAAAGCACCGGACCCGGAATTTCTTCCGGGTCCGGTATCAGTAGCGGGGACAGGATTTGAACCTGCGACCTCTGGGTTATGAGCCCAGCGAGCTACCGAACTGCTCCACCCCGCGTCGTTGTGTTCTCAACAGTAGCGTGTCCGGGCCGTGAACCCAAATCGACGCCACGAGACGTGGAGCACGCCGCCCTCGGGGAGCGGCCCCACGCGAACGGGGCGGGGCCCGCGGGCCCCGCCCCGTCACCGGTCACCCGAAGCCGGAGACCGCGGCGGCTACTCGTTCAGCGCCTCCTCGATCGCCTCCAGGGCCTCCCGGAGGTCCTCGTTGGCCTGGTCCTGGTTCTCCTGCGCCTCCTCCCAGGCCTCGACGGCCTCGTTCAGCGCGTCGGTGAGCGCCTCGTTGCCGGAGGGCTCCTCGGCCGGCTCGTCCGCGTCGCCCTCGGCGGGCTCCTCGTCCTCGGCGGGCTCCTCCGGGTCGGGCAGCGGGGCCTCACCCTCGCCGAAGAGGTTGTTCAGCGCTTCCTGGAGGTTGCTGCCGATCGCGACGTCCTCACCGAAGCCAACCATCACCTGCTGGAGCAGCGGGAAGGAGGCCGCGCCGCCGCCACCGGCCTGGACGTAGAGCGGCTCGACGTACAGCAGGCCGTCGCCGAACGGCAGGGTCAGCAGGTTGCCCCGCGTCACCTCGGCGTTGGACTGCTCCAGCGGCAGCAGGACCTCGCGGACCGCCGCGTCGGAGTCGAAGGCGTTCTGCATCTGGCCGGGGCCGAAGTTGACCGTGCTGCGCGGCAGCTCCAGCAGTTGCAGCTGGCCGTAGTCCTCCGAGTTCGGGTCGCTGTTGACCGCCATGAACGCCGCGAGGTTCTCCCGGTTGCGCGGGACGAACGTCGTGGTCAGAGAGAAGCTGGCCTCGTCCGCCCCCGGGTAGTTGATGGTCTGCCGGTAGGGCGGCATCGGGTCGTCGTCCCCGGTGGTCGGATCCGCGGGGACCGTCCAGAAGTCCTGACCGCCGTAGAAGGCCTCGGCGTTGGTCACGTGGTACTCACGCATGATCTCGCGCTGCACCTTGAACAGGTCGTCCGGGTAGCGGACGTGGTCGAGCAGCTCCTCGCTCATCTCCGACCGGGGCGTCACGATGCCGGGGAAGGCGCTCATCCACGTCTGCAGGACCGGGTCCTCCTCGTCCCAGGCGTACAGCGTGACGGTGCCGTCGTAGGCGTCGACCGTCGCCTTGACCGAGTTGCGGATGTAGTTGACCTCGTTGCCGGGAAGGGCTCCGACCTGCTGTGCCGTGCCGTTCGTGAAGGTGTCGGTGACCGCCTGGTTGAAGTCGATCGGGTTGGCGTACGGGTAGCCGTTGGACGTGGTGTAGGCGTCCACGATCCACTGGACCCGGCCGTCCACCACCGCCGGGTAGGGGCTGCTGTCCACGGTCAGGAACGGGGCGACCCGCTCCACGCGCTCCAGCGGGTCGCGCTCGTAGATGATGCGCGAGTCGCTGGTGATGGCGCTGTTGAGCAGGATGTTCGGTTCCTGGTACTTGATCGCGTACAGGACCCGGTCGAAGAAGGTGCTCAGCTGGACGCCGCCGTCGCCCTCGTAACGGTTGTAGGCCTGGGATCCGCCGTCCTCGGCGCCCTCGTCACCGCCGTTCCCGTCGGCCTCGCCGCCGTCGGTCCCCTCCTGGGCGCCCTCCTCGGAGCCGCCCTCGGTGTCGGAGTCGGACGGGGCGCGGGCCTCGTCCGGCTCGGGGCTGGCGGTCGGCTCCTGGGCGTCCTCCAGCGTCGGGACGTCCTCGGTCTCCTCCTCGGGGTCGAGGGGGAAGTCGTACTCGCGCTCGGCCTGGACGATGACGTACTCCGCGCCCTCGCGGCCGTAGTAGATCCGCGGCTCGTACTCGCCGGTGACCTCGCTCAGCTCACCCCGGGGCGGGATGTTGTACTCCGTGAAGACCGGGCGGCCCTCGGGGTCGATCAGGTTGCCCGCGGCGGCGACCATGCCGTAGCCGTGCGTGTAGATCAGGTGCCGGTTGAGCCAGTTGTCCTGGTCGGAGGGTGGTCCCTCCAGCTCGCGGACGGCGACGATGGTGTCGATCAGGTTGCCCTCGGGGTCCGGGTACCGGTCGACCTCCAGCACGTCCGGGAACTCGTAGAAGCCGCGGACCTGCTGCATCTGCTGGAAGGTCTGCGAGATCACGGACGGGTCGGCCAGACGGACGCTCGGGATCGTGTCGGCCTCGGCCGCCAGCTCCTGCGGCGTCAGCTCTGTCGTGGCGTCGTAGTCCGTCACCTCGGCGTCGGCGATGCCGTAGGCCTCACGCGTGGACTGGATGTTGCGCTCGATGTACGGCTCTTCCAGGCGCTGCTCGTTCGGGCTGACCTGGAAGCGCTGGACGATCTCGGGGTAGGCGACGCCGACCAGCACCGCGGACAGGACCAGCAGACCGAGGCTGGCCATGGGGACCATGGTGTTCTTGAAGTAGATGTTGGCGAAGAAGAGCACGGCGCAGATGACGGAGATGACCGTGAGGATCATCAGGGCCGTCTTGACCGCGTTCACGTCCGTGTAGGACGCGCCGAAGGTGTACCCGCGGTCGGAGAAGACCAGGCCGTAGCGGTCCAGCCAGTACGACCCGGCGCGCAGCAGCACGAAGACGCCCAGGAGCACCGACAGGTGCACCCGGGCGGCGGGGGTGGCGCGCTGGCCGCTGTCGTTCTGGAGGCGCACGCCCCCGTACAGGTAGTGGACGATGACCGCGGCGATGAACGCCAGGATGACCGCCGCGTACACGTAGCCGAGCAGCGTCCGCAGGAACGGGTAGACGAACGCGAAGAACTGGATGTCGATGCCGAACTCGGGGTCGGCGACGCCGAAGTCGGTCGCGTGCACGAACTGGAGGTAGGACCGCCAGTCACCGCTGGCCGCGGCTCCGGCCAGGAGGGCGAGGGCGCCGACCGCGATCCAGAAGAACAGCTTGCGGTGCGGGTCGATCGACTGCCGGTAGCGGTCGAGTCCCTGCTGCTCCAGGCTCATGGGGCGTACGCCGGGCCGGGAGCGGTAGGCGAAGAAGATGCTGGCGCCGACGATGACGGCCATGACCAACGCGGAGACGGCGAACAGCAGTACGCGCGTCCACAGTTCGGTCAGGAACACCGTCGTGTACCCGACGGAGCTGAACCACTTGAAATCGGTCCAGAAGTTCGCGGCGAGCGCCAGGCCCGCGATGATGACGACCACGGTCGCCGCGACAGGCGCGAGCAACCTTGATCGGCGAGGCATACGCGCAGGTGGTGCGCCGGGCGATCGGAAGCTCACGCCTCCCCCTCGTTCTGGCTTGGTAGATGCGTTCGGTGCGCGTGTGGCGCCTTATTACTGAGAACTTATGCGGAGGCCGCCGGGTTCCCGAAATCCCCCTGATCGGGTGACGAGCGAGCATCGTTGGGGTATCGGACCGGCAACCGGCGCGCCCCTGGTGACCCTACTGTCCGGGATCGGGACCGGCGAGGCTCCCGCATCGGTCACCATGGAAGTGTGTCGAACATTCGCGAAGCCGTCATGGACCTGGAACGCCACGCCGCCGAGCAGGGGTGGGACCGACCGCTGGGCCTGTACGCCCTGGTGCCCACCGCCGACCTGTTGAAGGCGGAGCCCGCTCTGGCCGGTCTGCTGGGGATCGACTCCCCGGTCGACCCGGAGGAGCTGACTCCGGTCGAACAGGAGCCGCTCCCCGACGACGTCCCCCTGGAGGACGCGCTGGGCCGCATCCTGTGGCCGCAGGACGTGGCCGGGTGCGCCCTGGTCATGGAGCGCTTGGTGGTGAAGGGGTCGGACGAGACCCTGGCCATGGGCGAGGACCCGGTCGAGTCGGGCCGGGAGACCGAGGAGATCCGGATGGTCGCCGGAGTGCTGCGGGACGGGTCGCGCCACTGCGCGATGCGGATGCGCAGTCACGACAGCGAGGCCGAGGTGCTCAACGGGGCCGATCTCGTTCCGGCGCTGACCTCCGCGCTCGCGCTGACCCTGGACCTCGACGAGGACGGAGCCGCGGGCGGGCGGACCGGGAACGGCTGAGCCGTATTTTCTTTGGGCCCGCGCCCTGTTCGCTTTGGTCCTCCGCTCCGCTTCGGACCGTGTTCGGACGCTGGCAGGGAACCCGGACGGCAAACCCCCTGAGGTGACCGCCCCGGAAAGGAGGGGGATCTACTCCAGGCCCTCGCAGCGGGGCAGTTCGCCCTCTCCGGTCCGGATGGTCTCCAGGGCGGCCACCGCGTCGTCGAGCGTCTCCACCCGGGCCACCTCCAACTCCCCGTAGGCCGCCGAGTCAGCGACCTGGTCGCAGCTGTCGGCGGCCACGAGGAAGTACTCGGCGCCGTCGCGCTGGGCGCTGACCATCTTCTGCGGGATGCCGCTGATCCCACCGACCTGACCGTCGGCGCTGATGGTGCCCGATCCGGCCACGCGGGCGCCGCCGGTCAGGCTCTCCTCGCTGAGCCGGTCCATGATCCCGAGCGCGAACATCATCCCGGCGCTCGGCCCGCCGATGTCGCCGACGGAGATCTCCACGTCGATCGGGAAGTCCGTGTCGTCGGCGATGAGGATGCCGACGGCGGCCGTGCCGTCCTCGCCCTCCGTCGTGGTGATCTCGACCTCGACGGTCTCGCCGTCCCGGTCGAGCACCATCTCCACGACGTCACCGGGGTCGCGCGCGCTCACCGTGTCGACGACCGCCGCGCTGCCCACGGACCGCTCGCCGCCGCCCTCGCCCGTGTCGGTGGGGACGGGCTCGCCGTCGATCTCGACGATGACGTCGCCGGGCTCGACCAGTCCGTCGGCGGGCATGCCCTCGACGGCGTCGGCGACCACCGGGACCGCCTCGTAGGCGATGCCGAGCTGGCCCAGCGCGGCGGCGGTCGCGTCGGTCTGGGAGTCGTTCATCTGGACGGTCTGCCGCTCGCTGACCTCTTCGGGCGTGCGGTCGGCCGGGAAGAGCAGCTCCTCTGGCATGACCGCGTTGCTTGGCGAGAGCCAGGAGGTCAGGACCTCCAGTGTGCTGAGGCGCCGCTGGGGGCCGCCCGCGTACTGGATGGTGACCATGGAGAGCGCGCCGTCGTGCTCGTAGCTCTCGGCGCCCTCGATCCGAATCACCGGACCGTCCTCGAACTCGCCCACGGTGTTCACCGTGACGCCGGGGGTCGCCACGATGTAGGGCATGGGGAGGTAGAGGCCGCCGAGCGCCAGGCCCACGAGCAGGGCGAGGGCGACGACGAGGGTCAGGACACGACGAAGCATGCCCATACCTTACGGCCCGTGCGGGGACCGGGCGCGCGCCCGGTCCCCGCACGGCGAGCGCCCTACGGCGTACCGACCCACTCGTCCTGGCCGTCCTCGAAGGACTGGTGCTTCCAGATCGGCACCTGCGCCTTGAGGTCGTCGATCAGGCGGCGGCAGGCCTCGAAGGCCTCCTGCCGGTGCGCCGCGGCGGCGGCCACGACCACCGCCGCGTCCCCGATCTCCAGGTCGCCGACGCGGTGGACGGCCGCCAGCTTCACCACCGGACGCCCGGGGACGGTGGTGCTGGCGAGCACCTTCTCCATGACGGCGCGCAGCCGCTCCTCCACCGAGGGGTGCGCCGAGTAGGCCAGGCGGGCGACGTCGCGCCCGTGGTCGTGGTCCCGGACCGTGCCGATGAACACGGCGGTTCCCCCGGCGTGGGGATCCGACACGGCGGCGAGGACCTCGTCGACGGACAGGGGCGTGTCGCGTACGGCCGCGAGAGTGATTTCTTGCACGCCTCGACGGTACCAACCCTGACCTGCTCGGTCCCGATGCCGGGCCAAGCCCTGTGAGGTCCTCCATGCCGACGGGGACGGCCTCGTCGTCGGGTACGAATCCGGACACGCACCCGGTCCACGACGGTCGGCCCCTACCGTTCCCTCTGCCCGGTGGTCACCCCCGACCGCGGCGGCGCAGGTGGCGGATGGCGGCGGCGGTACCGAT
>NZ_ANBC01000034.1 GCF_000341125.1 Nocardiopsis lucentensis DSM 44048
GTTGCGGCCCACCAGCGCTGGTTTGCCGCTCCGGTACTCCAGCAGTGCGCTGAGCACCTCCCCGTTGCCGTAGAGGGGCTTCCACCCGGCCTCCAGCAGGGCCCGGCAGTCCACCACGCAGGGGTAGACGAGGTGTTTGAGCTCGCCCTCCGCCGCCGGGGTGATCCTCGCCTGGTGCAGGCGGCGGATCGCGCCGAAGGCCAGGTGGGCGGTGACCTCGAAGGATTTCATGCCCGCGATCTCCTCCACCTCCTCCTGGGAGAGGGAGCCCTCGCTGGCCACGGTCACGACCCCGCCGAGGCCCTCGACTCCGTGCAGGGCGCAAAATTCCAGGGCGCTGGCCAGGTCGTCGACGTGGCAGAACTGCCACCGCTGCTCGTGGCCCTTCACCGTGAGCAGGCGCGGGGCGGAGAAGTGGCGGCTGAGCAGGGTGTCCAGGCCGGGGCCGACCAGCGGTGCGGGGCGGACGACGGTCACGGACAGACTCGGGTGCGCGCGGCGGGCGCGTTCGACGAGTGCCTCGATCTCCGCGAAGTCGCCGGTCAGCCCGGCGCTGTTGTCGGATACCCGCGGAGCGTCCTCGGGCAGCGGCACCGGATTGTCGGGAGCCGCACCGTAGACCATGGTGCCCGTGACGAGGATGACGCGCGGCACCCCCGAGGCGGCGGCGGCCGTCAGGACCGTCTGGGCGGCGCGAACGTTGTGCTGACGACGCTTGGCGGGTTTGGTGTCCAGGGAACGGTCGTCGGCGGTGTGCACGAGGACGTCGATGCCGTCGAGCCGCGAGACCAACCCCGGATCGCACACATCTGCGATGCGCCAGGTGACGCCGTCCAGGTCGGAGAACTCGTCGTCGATCGCCACGACCTCCCGTGCGGCCGCGGAACCAATCGGCTCGGTCAGGCGTTGCACGAGGAGCCGACCCACCCCGGAGGCGGCGCCGGTGACCGCGACCACCGAGCCCGTGCCTTCGGACGGGCTGTGCTCTGGGCGAACCTGGCTGCTTTCGGTATTCACTCCGGGCGACTCCCAGCTAACGTGACAGTGGAGACCAAACCTAATCCTGCCTGAGGTCTGATTGTGAGCGACCTGCCATTCGGTTTCAGCATGCCGAACGATCCCGATGACGAGTCCGGACGCCGCTCTGGCGACTCCGGCTCGGGTGCCGGCAGCGGCCGCCCGGGCGGGGGAGACTCCGGAACGCCGAGCGACTTCCCGTTCGGCGACCCGCAACAGATGGCCAACATGCTCCGGCAGTTCGCCGACATGATGTCGAGCCAGCCGAGCCCTGGTGGTTCCGGCGGCACGTCGTCGCAGTCGGGGATCAACTGGGACATGGCCAAGAACATCGCGCGGCACACGGTGTCCCAGCAAGGCGACCCGAGCGTCCCGCCCCACGACTACGCCAAGGTCGAGGAGGCGCTCCGCCTCGCTGACCTGTGGCTTGACCAGGCTACCGACCTGCCGTCGGGGATCCACACCGCCCAGGCGTGGAGCCGGTCGGAGTGGATCGAGCGGACGATCGACTCGTGGGCGCAGCTGTGCGACCCGCTGACGTCCAAGACCGTGCAGGCGATGGGACAGAATCTCCCGGAGGAGATGCGGTCCATGGCCGGTCCGCTGCTGGGCATGGTCCAGCAGATGGGCGGCATGATGGTCGGCCAGCAGGCGGGGCAGGCGATCGGCGAGCTGGCGCGCGAGGTGATCGGTACCACCGACATCGGTCTGCCGCTGGCTGGTGAGGGCAACGCGGCCCTGTTGCCGCCCGGTGTGGCCGGGTTCGGTGAGGGGCTGGAGATCCCCGAGGACGAGGTGCGGCTGTACCTGGCCGCGCGCGAGGCTGCGGTGCACCGCCTGTACTCCCACGTGCCGTGGCTGCGTTCACACGTGTCCCGACTGGTCGAGGAGTACGCGGCCGGGATGTCGTTCGACGTCAGCGGCCTGGAGGACAAGCTCGGCGGGATCGACCTCACCAACCCGGAGGCCCTGCAGGAGGCGCTGTCCGGGGGCATGGGCGGCGAGAGCCTGTTCCAGCCGGAGGACACACCGCAGCAGAAGGCGGCGCTGGCCCGCCTGGAGACCACCCTGGCTCTGATCGAGGGCTGGGTGGCCACGGTGGTGTCGGACGCGGTGTCCGAGCGGCTTCCGCAGGCGGGCGCCCTGGCCGAGGCGACCCGGCGGCGCCGGGCGACCGGTGGGCCCGCCGAGCACACGTTCGCGGCTCTGGTGGGCCTGGAGCTGCGCCCGCGCCGGCTGCGCGAGGCGTCGGCGCTGTGGACCGCGCTGGAGGAGGCGCGCGGGATCGAGGGGCGCGACGCGGTGTGGCAGCACCCGGACCTGATGCCCGCGGGCGCGGACCTGGACGACCCGGACGCGTTCGTCAGCGGCGGCGGGGAGTTCGGGGACGCCGATTTCGACATCTCGAAGCTGACCGGCGACACGGACGCCGCGAAGGACGAGAAGAAGGACGACGGGGACGACCGCGGAGAGGACGCCTAGACCGTGTCTCTGCACGCGGACGCCCGGGCGCTGTTGGGCGCGTGGAGCGCGCCCGACGCCCGGCAGGAGGAGTTGCGCCGGTCGTACCTGGAACACCTGGACGCGCACGAGGACGCCATGTGGCGCGGGTGCCTGCCCGGACATGTGACGGCGAGTTCGGCGATCATCTCGGCGGACGGGTCCCGGGTGGCGCTGGTGCTGCACGGCATCCACGACCTGTGGCTGCAGACCGGTGGGCACTGCGAGCCCGAGGACACCACGCTGGCCGGGGCGGCGCTGCGGGAGGCGACCGAGGAGTCGGGGATCGAGGGGATCACCCTGCTGCCGTCGCCGGTACGCCTGGACCGGCACGCCGTGCCGTGCGGAGGCGGGAGCCACCACCTGGACGTGCAGTTCGCGGCGATCGCGCCACCGGACGCGGTGCTGGTACGTGACCCGAACGAGTCGAACGACCTGGGCTGGTTCCCGGTCGACGAGGTGCCGGAGCCGTCGGACGAACCGTGTCGTGCTCTGGTACGGGCGGCGGCCTCGGCCGTGGCCGAACACCTACGCGACGGCCGGACGAGCGGGGTGTAGGTCCGGGCGTCCGGCACCGTCGGAAGAAACGCGCGGGCCCCGTTCCACCATCCGGAACGGGGCCCGTGTCGTCATGGTGGCCGCCGAGGGCGTGGCCAGGAGGTCAGCGACGGGGACGCGCGCCATGCGACGGTGGAGCGGCGTCCTGGCACGGGAGTGAACGGGGCTCTGACACAAGGCCGGGGCCACGAGGGCGGCGCTGAGCCCACGCGCACCGACGACGTTCTTCGCCGGAGAAATCCTTTCCTGCCGACCACCGCCCCGGGCGGCGCCCAAGCGCCGCGGGTCCTGCCGGATTCGTCGCGCACGAGGAGACGCGGGGCTTTTCATCGCTCCGCCACCCGCGACCACGAAGTAGGCATGGCACTGACGGAATGTGTCGCTTTCCCCTGGGCCATGGGTGAGGAGTCCGCGTTCGACACACATGCGGTCGCCCCCGCCGCCGGCCCACGTGTGGTGGCCGAACCCGGTCACGATGACCTCGCGGCGCCCTGGGCGAGCACGACACCTGGCAGTGGAATGGGCCAAGGCACCGGGACAGTACCCCGAACGCGGGATACCGAACCCCCGAGGGGGCGCGTCGAGAACCGCGGCGCGGGCCGCCTGACCCCCCCGGGGGGACGGGGAGGCCTCTGCCACCCCTGGCCGGCACCAGAATTGACGTTTCTCATACTCAGGCAAAAGGCCGCCATCGTGGCCCCATGCCAAAATGAAACATTGTCACTTATCCGACATTGTCACTTGTGCGACATTTTCGTTCCTCTCTTCCATTTCTCTCGCTAGCGAGCAAGAATGGCGAGCAGGAACATCAGTAAACAAGTGGAGGGCACGTCACGTACGCGACATCAGTGAGCGTGCTCGCTCGGGAGCGCTGCCACCGAGCGGCGCCCGCCCGCACCGCCCAGAACCTCCACGGGAGTCATGGGCACGAGGGACTTCCGCCGACCGGACAGGCACCGCGACAGCCGAGGACGAGCACGCCCCGCATCGTTCGGACGCGATGGGGGTTCCCATGAACAAGAAGACGATCGCAGGCGCCCTGTTCGCGGGGCTCGCGGTTCCTGCTCTGACGTTCGGCGCTCCGGCGGCCGCGACGACCGCCCAGCCCGGCGGCCCTGCGGCCCCCCAGGCCAACGGAAGCCCGGCCGTCGTCCAGCAGGAGGGCACGTCGGCCAAGACCACGCAGACAGCGCTCCCCGAGCACCGGCGCTGCCACAACCACCGCCACAAGCACGGCGGGGACC
>NZ_ANBC01000035.1 GCF_000341125.1 Nocardiopsis lucentensis DSM 44048
CAGGCACTACCACTGCCACGGGCACGGGTGGGGGCACCACAGCGGCCACGGTGGCGGTTACGGCCACGGCCACGGTGGCGGCCACGGTCACGGTGGCGGTCACGGTGGCGGTGGCGGTGGCGGCGGACACCACAGCGGCGGAAACAACGACTAGGACGGACGCTGAAGACGGCGCCCACGCGTTCGCGGAGGCTCGATCCGCGCGGTCGGGCCTCCCCCTCGCAGGCCTCCGGGAACCCGCTCCTGCGGCGTCTTCGGGTCGGTGCGGGACTCGACGCGTTCACGAACCTGGTCGAGGACGGTGAACCGTGCGCCTCCAGCACCGCGATCACACCGCGGGCGACCGCCTCGCGGCCGATCCCGACGTACGCGCGGACGAAGTCGCTCGGCCGTTTCCCCGGTGTCCACGGCCGCCAGGTCTTCCCCGCTTCTGGGCCGCCTCGCCGCGACCAGCCCCACCCTCGAGGCGGGGTAGGTGACGACACGGGGAGCCCCGCAGCCGTGACCCGCTCCGCGTCCTCCCAGGCGGAGATCAAGGGCGGCGGTCAGTCCTCGGCCGCGACCCCAGCGGTGTCCTCTTCCTCCTCGGGAACGTCCTCCTGGTCGCAGGGCTCCAGACGCGAGGCGGCGCTGAACCCCTCCAGGTAGCCCCGGGCACGCTCGGCCTTGGGGTAGCGCCGCACCAGCTCCCAGAACTCGGGGCCGTGGTGCGCGTGGAACAGGTGTGCCAGCTCATGGACGAGTACGTAGTCCACCACCCATGAGGGCATGCCGACCAGCCGTCGGGAGATGCGGATCGTGCGGGTCTCGGGGGTGCACGAACCCCAGCGCGCGTTCTGGTTGTCCACCCAGCGCACGGACTCGGGCAGCTCGGTCCCGTCGAGGAACTGGCGGGCCAGCTCCAACGCGCGCTCGTGCAGCTCCCGATCGCCGGAGTGCCGTCGGCCCTCGCGGGCCTCCAGCCGTTGCAGCATCCGTCCCACCCAGCGCTTTTCCTCAGCGCGGGAGAACGTCGCGGGCACGAGGACGACCGTGGTGTCCCCGTCCCGGTAGGCCGACACGGTACGTCGGCGACGAGGACTGCGGCGTACCTCGACTTTGGTGTCTGAGGGCACGAACTTTACGGTAGCCGAGGGAAGCCCCGCAGCACAGATGCGTCTTGCGGAGAATTGTCCGCCTGCTCCGTGATGACCGGGTGACCCGACACGCACGAAAGGCCCTGCGGTGTGGCGAATTCCACTCTGAGCAGGACGATGTTCCGGCCGCTGGAAGCAGCACACGGACACCCCCGGCAGTGGTTCCATGATCCATCCGCAACGAAAACGAGACCGGACGGTGACCCCGTCCGAAGGTCACCGCCCGGCCCCCACCGCGCGTGAATGATCAGGTGGAGGGCCTACCGTCCGCCGCCCTCCCACCGGTCAGCCGTGCGTCAACACAGCCTGGACCACGCGACTTCCATGAGCGCCTCCTCCAAACGGCGCTCCTCCCGCTGGCGCGCGCGCAGTTGGCGCGCTCCGAGCCGGAGGCTCTCTCGGCGACGGGGTTCGACTTCCGCGCTCTCGACCACGCGCATGAGTTCCTGAAGCAGCATCATCGTTCTTCGTTCCTTCGTGGGAAGTGTGTTCGGGATCGGTGGGGTGGGGTCAGGCGGCGACCGGAGCGGGGTTCTTCCGGGGGCGGCCCCGAGGGCGCTTGCGCGCCACGACCTGGCCCGCGACGAGCAGCTGCCCGCCCCAGACACCCCACGGCTCCTTGCGCTCCAGCGCGTCCGCCAGGCACTGCTCCTTGACGGGGCACGAGCCGCATACGGCCTTGGCGGCCTCGACGTCGGCGGGTGCCTCGGCGAAGAACAGGTCGGGCTGGAGTCGGCAGGGAACTTCGGTCTCACCCAGCCAGGGCGTTTGCAGGACCGACGCAAGCATCGGTGCCCTCCAAGATCTTTGTTCGTTTCGTACAACGCGGTCGGTGCTTGCTGCCACCGGACGAGTCCGGTGCGGGACCTGGACTTGCGATGTCGCCGAGGCCGTCCACCGCCCCTGGGGGACGGAGTCCGGCTACGGAGATACAAAGAAAGCCGCGGCCCCTGTGCGGGGTCCGCGGCCACGGTCGAAACTCTCGGCCTGTTCTGCTCTAGGCCGGAATCCTCCGTGGACACTCCCCCACTGCGCCGTAGCGGCGCCGGGCGGTTTCGGCGTGGTTCGCCAGCGGCTCGCCCCATTCGGGAGCCAGCTCGAGCTCAGCGGACACACCACTGCCAGTACGGGCATCACCCTTGGCGACCTGGATCGCCGAGGGGCGGGACCCCTGGAATCCGGTCATGCCGAGGAAGCCGCCGAGGCCGCTCTCGCGACCGCCAGCGATACCGCTACCGGTGGTGGTGAACTCGCCGAACACGGCGTTGACGTCGCCGTGACCGTTCAAGGCGGTGCCCTGGGCAACGGTCACCGGACGCTGACGCGAAGACATGGCGAAGACAGCGACGAAGCCGGTGGTTTGCGTGGTGTTGCTCATCAGATGGGCACCTCCTTCACGATCGGGCGGCAGGGTCTTTCACCTGCGCCAGGGGCGGTCATGACGACGGTGTACACACTACGGCGTAGCCAAGAAAATCAGCAACCTATTTTTGACCTGCGAAAACGTCCGCATCCGGCCACGGGTTCAAGGGAATGTCCGCGCTCGCGGGAGCGTTACCGGGCGGCCGTCGGCCCGGTGTCCGCCACCCCGGCGCCGCCCCCGGAGCGCCGGTCCGCCGCGCCGCGGTCGTCGGCCGCGCCTTCGCCGCCGCCCGGGCCTGGACACACCCGCGACGAGGTCGGCGGGGGTTTCGGCGCACCGCGGCCCCGGTTCGCGCCATGACCGCCAGGTACACGGCTCCACCCCTCAGTAATAGGGATCCACCTGGAGTCATGACGGAGTGTCGTGGCGCAAGTACACAAGGAGTCGACGTGCGACGAACCACCGCCGCCCTCGGAACACTCACCACCGCGGCCGCGCTCACCCTGACCGCGGCACCCGCCGACGCCGCAGACGGGGTCATCTACCTTCTGTACGGGAACTCCATCGTGCGCGAGCACCAGGACCCCCGGGGCTGCTACCACGTCCCGCACGCCGTCGACGGCATCGACAACCGGACGGACAAGTCCGTCGTCCTGTCGCTGAACGCGTGCGACGAGCCCATCGACGCCCTGGACACCGTGACCCCCGGTGAGCGCGACTTCGTGCTCACCGGCGTGGAGAGCGCCCACGTGATCGACTAGGTCGACCGGGTCGGCCCCGTCCGGAGCGGGGCCGCCCTCGCGCCGGTACGTGCGCGGCGCCGCGACGAGTGATAGGTGTTCCACACAGAACAGACACGGAGAGTCATCACTCGGATGCCACAGGGAGTCGACGTGCGCCACACCGCCGCAGTCCTCGGAACACTCGCCGCCACGGCCGCGCTCAGCCTGGCCACGACCGCACCCGCCATCGCCGACGCCCCGGAGAGGGCGACCCACTCGCACCCGGCCGACGGGACACTCGTCCTCTTCCTCGACGCGAACGGGCCCGTGGAGTACGAGGACCCGGTCGGCTGCATCACGCTTCCCGAGGGCCCCACGGCGCTCTTCAACGACACCAACCGGCGCGTCTACGTGTCCACCACGTCGTGCGCCTTCCATCCACGCGTCGTCGACAGCGTGCGCCCCGGAGAGTTCGGGTCGCTGCCCGGCAACACCAGGAGCCTCGTCGTCCGGAGCTAGTCCGCCGTGCCGCCCCCGGCCGGTGCGGTACGGGGGCGGCCACCGAGGTCGGTCCCGCGTCGCGGACGTTCCACGGGACGCGCGGCTGATCGTCACCGACCGCCCACCCGAAGGAGTCGACGTGCGTCGAACAGTCACCGGACCCGGCGCCCTCGCCGCGGCGGCCGTGCTCATCCTCGCCACCGCCGCGCCCGCCGCCGCGGCCACGGGGAAGCTCGTCTTCCTCACCGCCGGCGGGGGCGCCGTCGTCCACGACGATCCCGTCCGCTGCGTCGACCTCCCGGACGGCACGTGGGCGGTCCACAACGGCACCGACGCCTTCGTCACGCTGAACAGCGCGCCCTGCGCCCACTCCGCCCAGCTCGGCATCGGCACCACCCTTCCGCCCTCCTTCGGCCTCCGGGTGGACCGGATCTTCACCGCGAGCGTCCGTATCCCCGGGGACTAGGTGTACTGGCCTGAGGGGTGAGGAACACGGGTCAGATGTTCGACGCCGTCACGGACGTCCGCGACGCCGCTCCTTCCCGACCGGCGGCCGCCTCCGCGAGCAGTGCCGCGGCCTCGTCCGCCAGACCGAGCGCCCGCCCGCGTTCCACGGCCCGACCCAGGTGCGCCCGGGCACCGTCCCGGTCGCCCCGGAGCGGGGCGGTACGCCCGAGCCCGGTCTCGGCCCGCACCTGGCCCCGGGTGAACGAGCGCTCCGCCGCGATCTCCAGCGCCCGCCGGTACAGCCGTTCTGCCCGGCCGGTGTCGTCGTCGGCCAGCGCCGAACGGCCGAGCCGGGTGAGCGTGCCGACCACGTCCACCCACAGGCCCAGGTCCTCGGCCGCGGCCAGGTCCTCGCTCAGGAGCGCGGCCGCGCGCACACGGTCCCCGCGCAGCTCCGCCAGGCGGGCGAGCGACCGACGGGCCCGCGGTGCCCCCAGCGGTCCCCGAGCCCGCGGAACAGGTCGGCGCTGGTCTCGGCGTCCGCCTCCGCCGCCCGCGCCTCGCCCCGGTCCAACCGCTGCTCAGCGCGTTCGGCCAGAGCGAGGGCCCGTCCCCACGGGTCACCGGCGGCGCGGGCTCCGCCGAGCGGGCGGGGGAGGGCCTCGAGGAGAGTCCGCTGTGAGGGGGGACGGCCCGGACGGGTGATCCAGGGGTGTCGACCGGTTCCCGCCCCGCGGCCCGTCCGAGGCACGGCGGCCGGGGCGGGCCGGGGCGGGTCAGCCCCAGCCCTCGGCGTCGACGACCCGGATCAGGCCCTCCTGCACGACCGAGCACACCAACTGCCCGTCCCGCGTGTAGACCAACCCGCGCGCCAGTCCCCGCGCGCCCTGCGCGCTCGGCGCCTCCTGGGCGTACAGCAGCCACTCGTCGGCGCGGAACGGCCGGTGGAACCACATCGCGTGGTCGAGGCTGGCCATCGAGATCCCCGCGAACGACCTCCCGTGTCTGAGCAGGACGGTGTCGAGCAGGGTCATGTCCGAGGCGTAGGTCATCAGGCACACCTGCGTGAGCCGGTCGTCGGGGAGCTTGCCGTCGACCTTGAGCCACACGGGGTTGCTGGCCGTGCGCAACTGCGGGTTCCGCTCGGCCTCGAAGGACAGCGGCCCCACCGGACGCAGCTCGATCGGGTGCCACCGGACGAACCCGGGCACCTTCCCGAACGCCTCCTGGAGCCGCTCGCGCGTGCTCGGCAGGTCCTCCGGCGGCGGGACGTCGGGCATCGGGATCTGGTGGTCGAGACCCGGCTCCTCCTTGTGGAAGGAGGCCGACAGCGTGAAGATCGCCTTGCCGTGCTGGACCGCCACCACGCGGCGGGTGGTGAACGAACGTCCGTCACGGACCCGGTCGACCTCGTACACGATCGGTACACGGGGGTCACCGGGGCGGATGAAGTAGGCGTGCAGGGAGTGCACGTGCCGGTCGGTGGGCACGGTGCGCCCCGCCGCCACCAGCGCCTGGCCCGCGACCAGACCGCCGAAGACGCGCTGCGGCCCCTCCTCGGGGCTGTTCCCCCGGAAGATGTCGTCCTCGATCCGCTCCAGGTCGAGTACCTCCAGCAGATCGGACAGGGACTGCCCGCCGCCCTCGACCTCCACGCGCTCACCCATCGATCGGCTCCTCCCCGTCCTCGGCGTCCGTGCCGCCCTCTGCCCCACCGCCCGGCTCGGACCGTTCCAGGACATCGGCGGGGTCGGCGCCCGCGACCAGCGCGAGTACGGCTTCACCGTAGCGGTCGAGCTTGGCCTGGCCGACACCGGACACGGCGGACAACTGCGCGAGGCTCGACGGCTCCTGCTCGGCGATGGCCTGGAGGGTGGCGTCCGTGAAGACCACGTACGCGGGCACCTTCCGCTCCCGGGCACTGTCCCGGCGCCACTCGCGCATCCGCTCCAACAGCGCCTCATCGTAGCTGGAGGGGCAGCCCAGGCAGCGGCCCAGCTTCCGCTCGGCCGCATCGGCGAGGGTCACCCCGCACACCCGGCAGCGCACGGGACCCCTGCGGCGCTCGGCCCTCCGGCCGGACGTGGACGGGGAGGCGGGCCGCAGCCCGTCCAGGAAGCGCGAGGGCTTGCGGGTGCGGCGGCCACCCGGGGAGCGGGCCAGCGACCACGACATGGACAGGTCTCGACGCGCGCGGGTGACACCGACGTAGAACAGGCGGCGCTCCTCCTCGACCTGCTCGTCGGTCTCGGCGTAGACGATGGGCATCATGCCCTCGGTCAGCCCGACCAGGAACACCGCGTCCCACTCCAGACCCTTGGCCGAGTGCAGGGAGGCGATGGTCACCCCCTCGAAACCGGGGGCGTGCTCGGTGGCCATGCGGGCGTCGAGCTCCTCGACGAAGTGCGCCATGGTGGCGGAACCCCCGTCGGGACCGGGCACGGCGGCCATGTCCTCCGCGAGCTGGGAGAGCGCCGACAGCGATTCCCACCGTTCACGGGCCTGGCGGCCCTCGGGGGCCTGGTCGGTCAGCCCGAGCGGGCCGAGCAGCTGGCGGACGGTGCGCACGAGCGGTTCGTCGTCCTCGCCGGCGGCTCCGTGCCGGGCGCCGCGCAGGGTGTGGACGGCCTGCTTGATCTCGGGGCGCTCGAAGAACCGTGTGGTGCCGCGCACGGTGAACGGCACCCCCTCGTCGGACAGGGCCTGCTCGTAGGCGGCCGACTGGGAGTTGGTGCGCACCAGGACGGCGATCTCGCTGGCCGGGACGCCCTGTTCGATGAGGAGGCTGATCTTGCGCGCGACCCCGGTGGCCTCGGCGGGCTCGTCGTCGTACTCCTGGTAGATCGGGTCGGGCCCGTCGGGCCGCTGGGCTTGGAGGGTGAGGTGGCCGGTGGTGCCGCGCGCCTGCCCGATGACGTGGTTGGCCACCCGCACGACCTGGGGCGTGGACCGGTAGTCGCGGACGAGTTCGACGACGGTGGCGTGCGGGTAGCGGGCGGCGAACCCGGTCAGGTAGCCGGGGGTGGCCCCCGCGAAGGAGTAGATCGTCTGGCTGGGGTCGCCGACCACGCACAGGTCGTCGCGATCGCCGAGCCAGGCGTCGAGCAGGAGTTTCTGGAGCGGATTGACGTCCTGGAACTCGTCGACGACGAAGTACCGGTACTGGTCGCGGACCCGCTGGGCGATCGCGGGGTACTCGGTGATCATGCCGGCGGTGAGTTCGAGCATGGACTCGAAGTCGAGGAGGTTGTGCTCGCGGCGCAGTTCCTCGTAGGCCTCGAACACCCGCGCGACCTCTCCGGCGGGCATCGGCGACTGGCGGCCCGCCTTGGTGACGGCCTTGTCGTAGTCGGTGGGGCGGACCTGGGTGACCTTGGCCCACTCGATCTCGCTGGCCAGGTCGCGCAGACCCGTCCGGTCGGGTTGGAGGCCGACCGAGTGGGCGGCGCGCGCGACCGCCTTGATCTTGCTGTCGATCAGGGTGGGCAGGGGGCCGCCGATCACCTGCGGCCAGAAGTACGACAGCTGGCGCATGGCCGCGGCGTGGAAGGTCCTCGCCTGCACGCGGGGGGCGCCCAGGCCGCGCAGGCGGCCGCGCATCTCCCCGGCGGCGCGAACGGTGAAGGTGACCGCGAGGACCTGCTGCTCGCCGACGACGCCGCTGGCGACCGCGTGCGCGATCCGGTGGGTGATGGCGCGGGTCTTGCCCGTCCCGGCTCCGGCCAGGATGCACACGGGCCCGCGCAGGGCACGTGCCGCCTGGGTCTGTTCCGGGTCCAGTCCCTCCAGGACGCGGTCGGGATCCATGGTGCTCCTGCGTGTGGTCGGGGCGTCTGAGCGGTTCTGGGGGATCAGTCTCTCAAGTATCGGCCGTCACCGGGAGCGGATCGGCACCGCGCCCCTTCGGAGCGCCACCGAGCAATCCGGAACCAGTCCGGTCTGTGAGGCGTCCCACCGTGTGTCCGGCGGTCGCGGGAAGCGGGTCGCGCCACGCGGTGTTGTCACGTGGTGGATCGACCGATCCCCACCGAACGCCTGACAGGAAGTGGATATGAGCGACATGACGAAGACGGGCACCGAACTGTTCACGATGTACACCACCCCGTGGTGCGGATACTGCAAGCGGCTCAAGAGCCAGCTGGCCCGCGAGGGGATCACCGGGCGTGAGGTGAACATCGAGGAGCACCCGGAGTCCGCGGAGATCGTGATGAAGGCCAACGGAGGGAACCAGACCGTTCCCACACTGGTCTTCAGCGACGGCGCGGCGATGACCAACCCGTCGCTCGCTCAGGTGAAGAAGAAACTGACCGAGTTGGCGTAGGTCGGTGCGCGGACCGCGGTCCCCCTCGGGACGCGGTCCGCACCGCGGGGATTCCTCCCTCGGGGCCGCGGCCCCGGAGCATCCGCGTACCGTCCGGCGACCAGCACGGCCAACCTCTGGTTGGACGAAGACGACGGGGAGTGTTGAGTTGGGGGACGACATGAGGCCTCATGACATCGCGGTCGCCGACACGTTGGACGTCGGCGTGGTGCGCCGCACCTCGACGGGTTGGCGGGTCGAGGGCGGGCAGGAGATGCCCGACCTGGTGAGCGCCATGGTCCTGGCGGACCTGCTGTCGAACGAGGCCGGTGTACCGAAGCCGCGCGCACAGTCGCCCGGGCGCGCGCCGGAGGGCGCGACCGAGGTGGAGCGGCTGCGCCACACGGTCGCGCAGCTGGAGCACGCCCTG
This sequence comes from Nocardiopsis lucentensis DSM 44048, assembly GCF_000341125.1. Lineage (GTDB taxonomy): Bacteria > Actinomycetota > Actinomycetes > Streptosporangiales > Streptosporangiaceae > Nocardiopsis > Nocardiopsis lucentensis. The sequence goes on from NZ_ANBC01000035.1 coordinate 8,900, forward strand.
CACTCGCGTGTCACCGTCGAACAGGCGATAGGTGTTCTGGCCGAGCGCCACACCCTGCTGCCCAGAGAGGCGTTCGAGCGGCTACGATCCTCGGCGCGTTCGCGCGGCCGCAAGGTCGCCGACCTGGCACGGGACGTGGTGGAGAGCAGCACGAGCCCCCTGACCTCGCTTCCGGACGAGTTGAACACCTCGGCCGGCGCGAACTGAGACCGCCGCCGCCGGCGGCGGGGGGACGCGAGGCCGGGCACCGGGCCCCGCACGACCGATCCCGGGGGACGGACGTGCGGGGCCGTGTTCGTTCTGGTCCTCCGCTCCGCTTCGGACCGTGTTCGGGCGTCACCACTCGCCGGGCAGCTCGCCCCCGTACCAGTGCTCGATGAGGGAGCGCGCGATGGAGACCCGGCCGGGCAGCGTGACCTCACCGGAGTCCACGGCCGCGAAGAGCCGCTCACGCGTGAACCAGCGGGTCTCGGCGATCTCGTCGTCCGTGCGCTCGGTCTCACCGACCGCCCGCGCCGTGTACCCCACCATGAGGCTGCGTGGGAACGGCCAGGGCTGCGACGACAGGTAGCGCGGATCCTCCACGACGATCCCGGCCTCCTCCGCCACCTCGCGCACCACCGCCTGCTCCAGCGACTCACCGGCGTCCACGAAGCCCGCCAGGACGGAGAAGCGGTGGGACCCCCACCTGGGGTTGTTGCCCAGCAGGGCCTCCTCACGGCCGCCGCGCTCGCGGTGCACCAGCATGATCACCGCCGGGTCCATCCGGGGGTACTGCTCGGTGCCCTCCTCCTGGCATACGCGCATGTGCCCGGCCGCGGCCATGGTCGTGCGCGACCCGCAGCGCGGGCAGAAGCCGTGCGAGGCGTTCCAGTTGGCCAGCGCGACCGCCCGGGTCAGCAGGCCGGTGTCGCGGTCGTCGAGCAGAGCGCCGACCTCGCGCAGTGACGCCGGTTCGGCGGTGGGGGTGGCGGCGAGGTCCTGGAGGGAGCGGACCGCGAAGTAGGCCGTACCGTCCTGGACGCCCAGCAGGTACCGCTCGCCCTCGGGAGCCTTGTCCGGGCCGGTGAGCACGAGTCCGGGCACCTGGCCGGTGGTGACGAGCGCGCGCGACTGCTTGTTCATGACCGCCTGCCAGCCGTAGCTGCCGGGGTCTCCGCCCTCCAGGACGAGCACCCGCGTGTCGGGGTCCGCCCACGCCCTCTCCAACCACGCGGCGTCCGCGCGCCGATGGCCCGCGGGGTCGACAGCGGCACGGGACAGCGAGGGAATGGCGTCGGCGTCCATGGGTCCTTCCGGATGGTCGGTCTGCCGTGGGGGCACGGTCCTCATGTACAGGTAACACCACCGGGGACCGCGGCGCATGCCCGGTGGTGTCCCTCCGGCTCCTTCGCCCCGTCCCGGAGCGCGCTCAGGCGCGGCGTGCGGCGGCGAGCTCCTCCCACAGGTAGGCGGCGCTCTCGGCGCCCTTGAGCAGGAGCGGGACCTCGACCTTCTCGTTGGGTGCGTGGATACGGTCCTCGTCCAGGCCGACCGCGACGAACACCAGGGGGGCGCCGAGGACGTCGGCGATGTCGGCCTCCGGGCCGCTGCCGCCCTCGCGGGTGTACAGCACGCGGGCGCCGAAGGCGCGCTCCATCGCGGTGCGCGCGGCCCGCAGCTCCGAAGAGGTCAGGTCGGAGGCGCACGCGCGCACGCCGGGGCCGCCGAACTCCAGCTCGGCGCGCAGGCCGTCGGGGACGCCCGCCTCGACGTAGGCCCGGACACGGTCCTGGACGTGTGCGGGCTCCTGACCGGGCACGAGTCGGAAGCTCACCTTGGCGTGCGCGGAGCGGGGCACGATCGTCTTGCCGCCCGCGCCGGTGTGCCCGCCCCACATGCCGTTGATCTCCGCGGTCGGGCGCAGCCAGATCCGCTCCAGGGTGCTGTATCCGGCCTCGCCCCAGGTGGCGGTGGAGGCCGCGGTCTCCAGCCACTCCTTCTCTTCGAAGGGCAGCTGGGCGATGAGCTCGCGCTCCTCGTCGCTGGCCTCGACCACACCGTCGTAGAAGCCGGGGACGGCGATCCGCCCGTCGGCGTCGTGCAGGCCGGACAGCAGGTCGCTCATGGCCTTGAGCGGGTTGGGCACCGCGCCGCCGAAGGAGCCGCTGTGCAGGTCACGGGAGGGGCCGTACAGGTTGATCTCCACGTCGGTGACGCCGCGCATGCCCACGCACATGGAGGGGGTGTCGGCCGCCCACATGGTGGTGTCGGAGATGACGGCGACGTCACAGGCCAGCCGCTCGCGGTTGGCGCGCATCAGCTCGGCGAAGTGCACCGAACCCGACTCCTCCTCGCCCTCGACCAGCAGCTTGAGGGTGACGGGCGGGGCGTCGGCTCCGGACGCGGCCAGGGCGGCGCGCACGCCCAGGGCGTGGAACAGGACCTGGCCCTTGTCGTCGGAGGCGCCGCGCGCGAACAGGGAGGTGCCGCGCTCGGTCGGCGTGAAGGGATCGGTCTCCCACTCCCCCACCGGGTCGACGGGCTGGACGTCGTGGTGGCCGTAGACGAGCACGGTGGGCGCGTCGGGGTCGGCGGCGGGCCACTCGGCGTACACGGCGGGCAGGCCGGGTGTCCGCCACACCTCGACGGTCGGGAAACCGGTCGCGGTGAGGTGGTCGGCGAGCCACCGGGCCGAGGCGCGGACGTCGTCGGCGTGGGCGGGGTCGGCGGAGATCGACGGGATCGCCAGCCACTCCTTGAGTGAGGAGAGGAACTCGTCCCTGTGCGCCTCGATGTAACCGCGTACGTCCATTTTCCACCCGTTCCTTACTCGACGTCCTTGTCCGCTCCGAGCCTAGGCCGTCGGTGGGGGTTCGGGGCACCCGCCGCGGGTGGGGCGGGGGCGGCCGGGACCGGCGCCCCGGTTGGGCGGTCGGCGACCGCCCAACCGGGGCACACGCCCTAACTCTTGGGAACGCGGAGCTGGTCCCAGGTGGTCTTGCCCGGCGAGCCGTCGGCGTCCGCGCCGGAGTACCCGAGCTTCTCCTGCCACTTGGCGTAGGAGTCGCGGTCCACGTCGGACCACTGCGGGCCCGGTCCGATCTGGTACAGCCCGCAGCCCTCGGCCACCAGTCGGCGGCCCATGTTGGTCACGATCGTGCTGTTGGGACTGTCCTGGAAGAAGTCGGCCCCCGGGTAGGGCTCGTACTCGGTCGAGTACCTGGGCACCCTGAGCTGGTCCCAGGAGGTCTGTCCCGGCCAGCCGTCGGCGTCCGCGCCGGTGAAGCCCAGCTTCTCCTGCCAGTTCGCGTACGACTGGCGGGCCGCC
>NZ_ANBC01000036.1 GCF_000341125.1 Nocardiopsis lucentensis DSM 44048
GGGACCGGCCCCGGACGTGTACTCGCTACAGCCCTCCGTGATGAGGCGGTTGCCCATCTGGGTGATGATCGAGCTGTTGGGGCTCGTCGTGAACCACTCGGCGCCGGGAAAGGGCTCGTAGGTACCGCCGGACGCGCCCCCTTCCTCGTAGGGGCCGAAGCCCTGGCGCGGGACCTTCAGCTGGTTCCAGGAGGTCTGCCCCGGCCAGCCGTCGGCGTCCGCGCCGGAGTACCCCAGCTTCTCCTGCCAGTTCGCGTACGACTGGCGGTCCGCCTCGCTCCACCGCGGCCCCGGACCCGACAGGTACGCGCTGCACCCCTCCGCGACCAGGCGGACGCCCATCGCCGTCACGATCGGGCTGTCCGGGTTGTTCCGGAAGAAATCGGCTCCGGGAAACGGCTCCTAGCNCGTCAACCGGTCCCAGGACGTCCGTCCCGGCCAGCCGTCGGCGTCCGCCCCGGTGAAGCCCAGCTTCCTCTGCCACATCGCGTACGCGTCCTGGTCGACGTCCGACCACTGGCTGCCGGGACCCACCTGGTAGGGGTTGCAGCCCTCCTGAACGAGCCGTACGCCCATGGCCATGATGATCCGGCTGTTCGGCCGACCCTGGAACCACTCCGTGCCGGGGAAGGGAACGTAGTCCCCGACCGGGCCGCTGACACCGCCCTGGGGGTCCAGCTCCGAGCTGAGAGCGGGGATGACGAGCTCGGTGCCCAACGGAAACTCGTAGCTTTCGACGACGATCAGGGGCAGGTCGTTGATGCGGGCCAGTTCCATCCAGGGGACGTTGAACTTGGCGGCCACCGATCCGAGCGTCTCACCGGCCCCGGTGACGTACTCGGTGGTGCTGCTGTTCACGCCCGGTTCGAGTGCCCCGCTCTGGACCAGGTGGTACAGAAGCGACCCTGGACACGCGGTGGAGTAGCCGTCCCTGTGGCCGAGGATCTCCGTGCCGGCGCCGCCGTAGTGCCTGAGGTAGGCGATGGCGTCGCGGATGCCCTGCCTCATCTCCGGGGTCGGGTTGTAGTTCCACACACCGAACCCGGTCGTGATGTTGCCCACGTTGGTTCCGACCATGCCGAGGACCGCGTAGTGATTGCGGTTCAGGGTCTTGTTACCGTTCGCGGCGCACTGCCGGCGCGCCCCCCGGCCCTCGAACACGTAGCCGTGTCGACAGACCATCAGGCTGTAGCCGATGTCGGCGTAGCCGCGTCCGTCCATGTGCTCGTTCTGGACGGACCGGACCTTCGCCGCGCACTCGCTGTGGTCGACGATCCTGTAGGACGATCCGAGGTAGTGGACCTTCACGCCCCGGTTGGACCAGATCGGGTCATCGCCGTTCGGCTCGAACGGACGGCCGCCCCACTGGGTCTTGGTGACGAACTTCATGGCAGGACTTCTTCTCTCTACTGAGCAGGGGGATGAGCGGGGATCAGGAGGGCCTCTCCGCTACAGGGAGTAGGCGAGCCCTCCGAGGCCCAGTCGGTCGAAGCCGCCGCCTTCGGCGCGCGCCCGGTCGGCGAGGTTCGCCGTGTTGGGGGCGGACAGCCCCTTCCGCGTCACGTAGTGGTGGTGGATGATCACCCACGCGGGGCTGGTCGCCGAGGTGCCCCAGGTGCCCAGCAGCGGCACCTCCGAGGACGCGGGTTCGTACCGCGCGATCTCCTCGCTGGCCGCCAGCAGGCGGTTGTCGTGGCTCGCGTAGAGGTCGACGCCCTGGCTCCAGGCCATCTCGCAGACGGCCGCGAGCAGACTGAGGCCGGTGACCGAGTACCGGTCCGAGGCTCCGCCGTCCCACACGTAGGGGACGGAGTTCATGATCCGGGGCGTGTCGGTGATGAGCGCCGTCGCCTGGTCCATCTTGGCGGTGTCGTCGCAGAAGATCCCGATCGCCAGCGCCGAGGCGATGTGGGACAGCTTCCAGTTGGTCCCGTAGGCCTCCCCGCAGGTGTCGGGGGTCGCGGTCAGGTACGCGTCGCTCACCGGGTGGAGGACGTCCGTCAGCATCGCGGCGAAGCCGGCCGTGTCGAACCCCTCGTGGTCACGGACGATCTCGGCGGCGTTCGCCAGCACGAAGCCGTGGATGCCGGCGGTCTGCCCGAGCAGCGGCGTGCCGGAGACCGACGTCAGCGCCTGTGACCAGGCGTTGAGGATGTCCCTGGCGGTGTCCGCGTGGGCGGCGTCCCCGGTCAGCTTCCACAGCAGCGCGTTCTGGTAGGCGGCGTGCGCGTCGTCGAGCAGTCGGGTGAAGTTCTCGTCGGATCCGCCGACGTTCAGTTCGGCCACCGGGCTGGCCGACCAGCCGGTCTGGGACCGCGCGTCCGCCCGGACCGCGTCCCAGCCGGACGCCCAGGGGTCGGCGGTCTCGCCCGCCCTGGCGGTCAGGTCCGTGAAGTCGGCGCTGGTGTGCAGCAGGCCCGGGTGGGTGAAGGTCGCCGCGTGCGCCTCCGTCGCCACGAACGGGTCCACCAGACCCGCGATGCTCACCCCCGCACCGACGAGCGCGACGCTGTGGAGGAACGACCTACGGCTCGTCACCGGATCGGATGGCATGAACATGCTCCTTGGGGCAGGGGAAGCACCACGGCGGCGGAGGTGGGAGGGCAGGGTGGAACACGCCGACACGCGGTGGCTCAGGGGGATCAAAAAGGAGACTCGTCGCCTCGAGGGACAAGTGTTGCGTCTGGGGAGAAGATGTCAAGTGTGTATAAAGACGACTCATGAGAAGAGGGTGATCGACGAACTCCCGGGTCTCCCACCCACCTCTCTGTCAAGGGAGGCGCGAAACCGTACCGGGAACCGTGCGCGGCGCGGGAGACTCGAAGTGTGCAGCGGGCGGGACAGCCCCGCCCACCGACGAGAGGAAACCCGTGGACACCGTCCCCTCCGCCGCGATCGCCGAGCGGTTCGGCACGCTCTTCGACACCCTGGACAGCGACAACGACGCCACCCTCACCTGGGACGACTACCAGCGCCTGGTCGACCGCTACGCCAAGGGGTACTCCCTGGACGCGGACGACACCCGGGCTCGGGCGATCCACGCCGCCTACCACGGGCTGTGGGACGAACTGGTCCGCCGCTCCGAGTCGGCCGACGGCAGCCTGGACCGGGAGGCGTTCGTCGGCGCCATGCGCGCGGTCTCCGAGGACACGAGCCGGTCCAACCCGACCGAGGCCCTGGCCGACGCGGTCTTCGACCTCCTCGACGACGATGACAACGGCTCGATCAGCGAGGCCGAGTACGTCGAGTACGCCGAGATCCTCGGCGCGACCGTCGACACCGCCTGGGAGCGGTTCAAGGCCCTGGACACCGACGGCGACGGGTCCATCAGCCGTGAGGAGTTCATTCAGTCGGGCCGGGAGTTCCTGTTCGGTGAGGACACCGAGTCCGCGGGCGGGTTCGTCTTCGGCATGGTGTGATCCCGCGGGGGCGGCCCGCGTCGTGTCCGCGCCGCGCCGTCCCCGGCCCGGAGTCGGCGCCCGACGGCCTCCCGCCGGGCGTCCACGTCATCGGCGGGGGCGGCGGCGCTCTCACCCGGGCTCGGGCACCGAGTCGATGAGCGCGGCCAGGCCCTCGGCGTCGAGCAGGTCGGCGGGCCGGACGGTCTTTCCGGCACGGACGTAGTGGAAGGCGGCGCGGACCTCGTCGAGGTCGACCCCGGCCAGGTCGGCCCACGCCAGCCGGTAGGCGGCCAGCTGCACGCCGACCGCGCGCCGCTCGGCCTCCGTGGTGGGCGGGTGTCCGGTCTTCCAGTCGACGACGTCGTAGCGGCCGGTCTCGGGATCGTGGAACACCGCGTCCATCCGCCCCCGGATGAGACGGTCACCGATGACCGTCTCGAAGGGCGCCTCGACCTCGACCGGGACGCGCGAACCCCACTCGCTCTCCTCGAAGCGGCTCTGGAGCTCGGCCAGGTCCTCGTCCTCCCCGGCCGTCTCGTCGGCGGCCCCGGGCAGCTCGTCCAGGAGCGCGATGTCACGGCCGAAGCGCTGTTCCAGCCACGTGTGGAAGGCGGTGCCGCGCCGGGTGTGCGGTGCGGGCGGACGCGGTAGCGGCCGGG
>NZ_ANBC01000037.1 GCF_000341125.1 Nocardiopsis lucentensis DSM 44048
TCGGTGTCGCGCTCCCATCCCTGGAGGCGTCGGCGCAGGCCGGAGGGTGCGGGTTCGGTGGTGGCCGTACCCGCGCGCAGGCGTTCCCGGGCGCGCTCGACGAGGGCGGCGCCCTCCAGGATCTCCGTCCGCCGGGAGTCGGCGGGGTCCAGCTCCGGCCCGGCCGCGACGGCGCCCTTTGAGGCGGTGTCCCCGACGTGCGCCGGGGGCCACACGGCGGAGTTCTCCTCGTCGTCGTGCGGATTGGTCTCCTCCGGATCCGGCGGCGGCGCCCAGGCCACGACCGACCCCGACCCCGCCTCACACGCCTCGCGAACCTCCTCCAGGAACACCGACGGCCCCCTCGGCGTACCGCCCGTGCGACCCCACCAGTGGCCGGTGCACAGCAGCGCGAAGGACGCGCGGGTGACGGCCACGTAGGCCAGCCGCCGCTCCTCCATCAGGTGGCGCGCCTCCTCGGCCGCCTTGAAATCGGCGATGTCCTCCTTGGCCACACCGGTCAGGGCGGGCAGGCTCGTGCGGTCGCCGCGCAGCGGGTACGGGAGCAGGTGGTCGGCCTTGACCCAGGCCAGCGAGTCACGTGCCTTGGCGGGGAACAGCGGAGCCTTGCGCCCCGCGCTCAGGCCGGGCACGATCACCACCGGCCACTGGAGCCCCTTGGCCCCGTGCACGGTCATGAGCTTGACGCTGTCCGAGGCCCCGACCCGCTCGCCGGGCGCCAGACCGCTCTCGTTCTCCTCGGCGGCGTTGAGGTAGCTCAGGAAACTGCCCAGGGTGGGGTCCTCGCTGTTACCGACGAAGCGGACCGCGTGGTCGACGAAGGCGTCCAGGTCGGCTCGGGCCGACAGGGGGTCGCGGCCCGTGCGGGCACCCACCTCGATGTCCAGGCCGAGCATCCGCTCGACCTCGGTGACCAGGTCCGGCAGGGGCTGGCCGACGAGTTTGCGCAGGGACCGCAGCTCCTCGGCGAGGCGGCCCAGGCGTTCGTAGGCGGCCTCGGAGTAGTCCTCGGCGGGCCCCGGGTCGTCCACGGCGTCCACCAGGCTGCCGCTCTCCGCGGTCAGGTCCAGGACGGTGCGCCGCAGGATGTCGTCCTCCGGTTCCTCCCCGGGGTCGGGGGCGGTCAGGTCGCGGCGGGTGTGCCGGGCGAGCTCGGCGGCGCGGGCGCCCAGCGCGGCGAGGTCGCGCGGGCCCAGCCGCCAGCGCGGTCCGGTGAGCAGGCGGGGC
>NZ_ANBC01000038.1 GCF_000341125.1 Nocardiopsis lucentensis DSM 44048
CGCCGAGGCGTCGTGCACCACGCGCAGGGTGGCGATGATGTCGCGTACCTCGGGCACGAGCATGAGCCCGCCGAGCCCGACCACCTCGACGGGGATGCCGCGCGCCTCCAGGGCCTCCCGCAGCGGCGGGAACTGGGATCGTTTACGGCACAGGACGGCGACGTCGCCCGGGCTGATCCCGCCGTCCTCGCCGTTTCCGGACTCACCGTTCGGCCACGGAAGGAAGTCGGGTGCGGTGTGCGCGTCGCCCGGCTCCCCCGGCCGGGCGTGGACGAGGCTGTGCACCTGCTCGGCGATCCAGGCGGCCTCCTCGCTCTCGGTGGAGAACAGCGCGGCCAGGGCGGTGCCGCGCCCCCGCCTGGCCGGCCCTGGGTGCAGGACGGGGACCTCCGCGGCCTCCGCGCGCAGCGGCTCGGAGATCCGCTCGGCCACGCCCAGCACGCGTTCGCCGTTACGGAAGCTCGTGGACAGGCGGCGTACGGGGGCGGGTCGCCCCGGGGCGGTCGGGAAGTCGGTGGGGAACCGGGTGAGGTTGGCCGCGATCGCGCCCCGCCACCCGTAGATGGACTGGCAGGGGTCGCCGACGGCGGTGACCGGGTGCCCCTCCCCGAACAGGGACCTGAGCAGGACGAGCTGGGCGTGGCTGGTGTCCTGGTACTCGTCCAGGAGCACGACGCGGAACCGGCCGCGCTCGATCAGCCCGACTTCGGGGTGGTTCTCCGCGATGCGCGCGGCCAACGCCATCTGGTCGCCGAAATCCATCGCCTCGCGGACGTGCTTGGCGTGGTTGTACCGGTCGACCAGCGGCAGGAGCTGTTCGCGGCGGCGCTGGGCGGCGACCAGGTCCCGGGTCTCCTTGGTGGGCTTGCGGGTCATCGTGTCGACCTCGGCCTGGATCCACCGGCCGATCCCGCGCACCCGGTCGGTGGTGGTCAGGTGGTCGGCGATCTCCCCGGACAGGTGCAGGACCCGCTGGGTGACGGTGTCGGCCCCGACGGTGATGTGGTCCATCGGCCCGTCGTACTCGCCGACGATCCGCGCGGCCAGCTGCCAGGACTGTCCCTCGCTGAGCAGACGGGCGGTGGGCTCGACCGCCTCGCGCAGGGCGTGGTCGGAGACGATCCGCCCGGCGTAGGCGTTGTAGGTGGACACGGTGGGCTCACCGTCGAGCACCTCGGATGGCAGCTGTTCGGTGGCGCGCAGCTGGTCGAGCCGCTTGCGGACGCGTTCGGCCAGCTCGGCGGTGGCCTTGCGGGTGAAGGTCAGGCCGAGCACCTGTTCGGGGCGCACGTGCCCGTTGGCGACCAGCCACACCACGCGGGAGGCCATGGTCTCGCTCTTGCCCGACCCCGCGCCCGCGATGACCACGCCCGGTTCCAACGGCGCGGAGACGACCTCGGACTGCTCGGCGGTGGGCTCGGGCTGGCCGAGCAGTCGGGCCAGTTCGGCGGGGGTCAGGCGGGGGGACGTCGGCGCGGGGTCGGCCGGGTCGGTCAGGGGTTCAGACATGGTGGCTCTCGGGGTGGTGGGGGAGGTTCGGTGACGGCGTCCTCAACGTGGCGGGGGTGGGGGTTCACACATGTCGGCCTTCGTCCTGCACGGGGCAGCAGGCGCGCACGGCGCACGCGTTGCAGCCCTTGTTGCGGGTGGCGGCGAAACGGGCACCGCCCATCCCGGCGGCGACCTCGCGCACCAGCGTCCCGGCCCACTCGGGGTCGGGGTCCTCGCCGAGCGGGGGCTGGGGTTGCTCGCGCGCCTTGCGGGCGAGGGCGGCGCCGCCGACCTGGACGAGGGCGGCGCCACCGGGTTCGGCGAGGCCGAGCTTGGCGAAGGCGCCCCTGAGCACGGCCATCTGGTAGACGCCGAGCTGGGGGTGGCGGGCCAGGTCGTCGGCCTTGGTGCCCCCGGTCTTGATGTCGACGACGACCGCGCGTCCCTGGGCGTCGCGCTCGAGGCGGTCGACGCGACCGGTGATCTCGATGCCGCCGACGTCCACCCTGAAACCCTCCTCGGTGACGACCAGCTCCCGGTCGTTGGCGGCGTCCCAGTCCAGGAGCTTGCCGACCATCTCGTCGGCGCGCTCGCGCTGCTTGTCGGCCTGCCAGGGACCGCCGAAGTCCAGGTCGGACCAGATCTCGTCCATGCGCTTGTGGATCTCGTCCGGCGAGCTGCCGCGGGCGACCAGGACGGCGACGGCGTGCACGACCGTGCCGAGGGCGGAGGCGGAGTCGCCGGAGGAGGCCCCGGCGGCGCGTTCGAGCAGCCACCGCAGCTGGCAGTTGGTGAAACTCTCCACCTGGGACGGGGAGACGCGGATGGTGTCCTCCTCCCCCGCCAGCGGCCGGTCGTCGGTGAAGGGGGTGAGCGCGTACCACTCGGACGGGTCGGCGCCGCGCACGCCCTCCTCGGCCAGGCGGGCCAGGTGGGCGGCGGCGGCCTCGCGCAGCGGGTCGGGCGCGGAGGGGTCGGTGACCACCGAGCGCAGGTCGGCGACGAGCGCGGGCAGGGAGAGCCAGCGGCGGCCGGTGCTGACCGGCTCGGGATCGCCCACGCCCATCTCCGTGAGGAAGCGCGAGGGGCGCTCGTCGCTCTCCTCACCGCCCACGGCCGTGACGACCAGCGTGTGCCGGGCGCGGGTGAGCGCGACGTAGAACAGGCGGCGCTCCTCGTCCAGGAGCTTGGAGGCCAGGGCGGCGCCGGAGGTGTCGGCGGAGTGGACGTCGGCGTCGACGAGCTCCTCGACGCCCAGGAGCGAGCCGCGCAGCCGCAGGTCGGGCCAATCGCCCTCCTGTGCCCCGGCCACCACGACCAGCCCCCACTCCAGACCCTTGGAACGGTGGGCGGTGAGGATGCGCACCGCCTCGCCCTCGGGCGCGCGCTCGGCGAGGCTGTCGCCGGGGATCTCCTGGGCGGCGAGGTCCTCCAGGAAACCGGCGGGGGCGCCGGGGGGCAGGCGGTCGCAGTAGCGGGCGGCGCTCTCGAAGAGGGCGACGACGGCGTCCAGGTCGCGGTCGGCGGAGGCTCCCCTGCGGCCGCCCGCCTGGCTGGCGCGCAGGAGGCGGTCGGCGAGGCCGCTGTCGCGCCACAGCCGCCACAGGACCTGTTCGGCGTCGGCGCCCTGGGCGGTCAGGGTCCGGACGGTGGACAGTGCCTCGGCGATACGGAGGGCGGGCGCGGCGACCTCCGGGGCGACCAGGGCGAGCTCGCGGGGGTCGCGCAGCGCGTCCACGAGCAGGCGCGCGGCGGGTCGGTAGCCGTCGGGGTGGACACCGTCGGCGGCCTCCCCCGTGGTGCTTTCGGCGGCCTCCCCAGCG
>NZ_ANBC01000039.1 GCF_000341125.1 Nocardiopsis lucentensis DSM 44048
CCGACGCGGCGGTCAGGGCGCGGCGCAGGACCGGCAGCTGTCGGGTGGAGGAGCGCACGAGGACGGCCATGTCCGACCACGGGACGCCGTCGACCAGGTGCGCCCGTCGCAGGGTGTCGGCGATGACCGCCGCCTCCTGGGCGGCGCTGTCGGCCAGGAGGACCTGGACCCGCCCGTCCGGGACGTGTTCGCCCGGGGTCAGGTCGCGGTGCTCGTTGACGTGCCCGCCCGCCGACGCGACGGCGGGCAGGCGCCGGGTCAGCCCACGGGACGCGGCCAGCAGCGCGGACCCGCTCCGGCGGCAGACACGCAGCGCGACGACGGGCGCCTCGGAGCGGTCGGCGGCCCGGAAGCGGCGGGGGAACTCCAGGATGTTGTCGACCTCGGCACCGCGGAAGGCGTAGATGGACTGGTCGGGGTCGCCGACGGCGACGAGGTCGCGGCCGTCCCCGGCCAGGGCGCGGAGCAGCTCCTCCTGGGCGGGGTCGGTGTCCTGGTACTCGTCGACGAACACGACCTCGCGAGCGGCACGCTCGCGCTCTTGCACCTCGGGGTCGGCGAGCATGTTGGCGGCGACGCGAACGAGCTCGGCGTAGTTGAGCGTGGGGACGGGGGCGATGTCGAAGCGGCCGGTGTAGCGGTCGAGGAACCCGGCCGCGGCCTCCCAGTCGTCCCTGCCGCGCTCACGGCCGAGCCGGTCGAGTTCGGCCGGGCCCAGACCGCGCTCCTGGGCGCGCATGAGGAAGTCGCGCAGCTCCTCGGCGAAACCGCGCGTCTCCAGGGCGGGGCGCAGCCGCTCGGGCCAGTGGGCGGCGCCGTCGAGGGCCTCACCGGTGAGGAGTTCGCGTACCTCCATGAGCTGTTCCGGACCGGAGAGCAGGCGCGGCGGCAGGTCGCCCATGCGCTGGAACTCCCGCCGGATGAGGGAGTAGGCGTAGCTGTGGAAGGTGAGCGCGAGGGGTTCGCGGGTGGTGCGGCGCAGCCGGGCGGTGATCCGTTCGCGCAGTTCCTGGGCGGCCTTGCGGCTGAACGTGAGCACGAGCACGCGCGAGGGGTCCACCCCCCGTTTGTCGATGCGGTCCACGACGGCCTCGACGATGGTGGTGGTCTTCCCGGTCCCGGGCCCGGCCAGTACCAGGAGGGGGCCGCCCGCGTGCTCGACCACGCGCCGCTGGTTCTCGTCCAGCACCGGCGGCGGCTGCGCCCGGTTGGCGCGCCGCACGAGTCGGTATCGGGCATGGTCCACGACCAACAGTTCACCAGAGGTCGGGGACCTTCTCGGCCAGAACGGACACATCCGTCCGCGCCGCGGGGGTCAGCCCCGCCGGTTCCCGGGGCTCAGTTCCGCCCGTCCCACCGGGCCCGGCGCATGTCGACGCGGTCGGCGCCGGGACGCATGGGGGTGGCCTCCGCCGCGTAGTGGGACAGAGCACGCACCTCGTGGCCCGAGGGCGGGCGGCCGTCGGAGCGCACGACGCGCCACCAGGGGACGGCGCCGCCCCACGTGGACATCACGGAGCCGACCTGGCGGGGGCCGCCGCGACCGACGTACTCGGCGATGTCGCCGTAGGACATCACCGTGCCGGGCGGGATGGACTCGACCACGGAGAGGACCTCCTCCGCGTAGTCGTCCGGTCCGGCGTGGGGGTCGTCGAAGTCGTCCAGCACACCGGAGAGCCTACTGCGGACGGGTCGCACGGCGTGCCCCGGCGCGACCGGCTCCCGTGGGGCCCCACGGGAGCCGGTCGGCACGGCACCNGCTCACGCGGCCGGACGGCCTCCCGCCGAACTCGTTGCGGTGGATGGTCCAGGCGAGCTCGGGGTCGCGCTTACGGGTCCGCCCGGCCATCACCAGCCCGTAGAGGCCCAGCAGCATGATCGCCGGCCCGATCAGCCACGCGCTCCACGCGGCGGCGGTCTGCTCGGTGAACCCCAGGATCCACGGCAGGGCGAAGGTCAGCAGGCCGATGGCCATCAGGGCGATCTCCCCGGACACCGCCGCGGGGCGGTTCAGGGAGATGACCGCCGCCATGATCACGACCAGCCCGAGCACGAACATCAGTCCGCCGCCCCAGCCGTACATCCCGTGCCACATCCAGCTCACTCCGAGGGCCAGACCGGCGGCGATGGCCGCCCAGTCCGCCCAGCGTCCCTTCTCTCGCATGACGCCACCTCCCAGCGGCGGGCCGCTCCGACGACGTGGGCGGCCCCTGTGGGACTTGTACCCACTCACGAGCGGCGGCGAAAGGAGGTCCCGAGGCCGTGGACGACGACGGGGGACGGAGCGGGCCGTCCCGCTCCGTCCCCCGTCGGTGGGACCCCGCCGGTCAGTAGACGGGCAGGCTCGGGTCGACCTGGTTGACCCAGGCCAGCACCCCGCCGCCGACGTGCACGGCGTCGTTGAACCCGGCGGACTTGACCGCGGCCAGCGCCTCGGCCGAGCGCGCGCCCGACTTGCAGTGCAGGACGATCCGCTTGTCCTGCGGCAGCCGCTCGAAGGCCTTCCCGTTGAGGAACTCACCCTTGGGGATGAGGACCGCGCCCGGGATGTTGACGATCTCGTACTCGTTCTGCTCGCGGACGTCGACCAGGAAGATGTCCTCGTCCTTGTCCAGGAGGTCCTTGAGCTCGCCCGCGGTGATCGTGGAGCCGGCGGCGGCCTCGGTGGCCTCCTCGGACACCGCGCCGCAGAAGGCCTCGTAGTCGATGAGCTCGGTGACCGGCTCGGTGTCGGGGTCCTTGCGGACCTTCACCTCGCGCCAGGTCATCTCCAGGGCGTCGAAGATGAGCAGGCGGCCGACGAGCGGGTCACCGATGCCGGTGATGAGCTTGATGGCCTCGTTCACCATGACGGACCCGATGGACGCGCACAGCACGCCCAGCACGCCGCCCTCGGCGCAGGAGGGGACCATCCCGGGCGGCGGAGGCTCGGGGTACAGGTCGCGGTACTGCGGCCCGTGCTCGTTCCAGAACACGCTGACCTGGCCGTCGAACCGGTAGATCGAGCCCCACACGTAAGGCTTGTCCAGCAGCACGCAGGCGTCGTTGACCAGGTAGCGGGTGGCGAAGTTGTCCGTGCCGTCCAGGATCAGGTCGTAGCCGGCGAAGATGTCCAACGCGTTGTCCGACTCCAGGCGCTCCTGGTGGAGGATGACCTCGACGTTGGGGTTCACCTCCTTGATGCTGTCCCGCGCGGACTCGGCCTTGGGACGGTCGACGTCGCTCTGGCCGTGGATGATCTGGCGCTGGAGGTTGGACTCGTCGACGACGTCGAAGTCGATGATGCCGAGCGTGCCCACACCCGCGGCGGCGAGGTAGAGCAGCGCGGGGGAACCCAGACCGCCGGCGCCGACGACCAGGACCTTCGCGTTCTTCAGGCGCTTCTGCCCGTCCATACCCACGTCGGGGATGATCAGGTGACGCGAGTAGCGGCGCACCTCGTCCACGGTCAGCTCGTCAGCTGGTTCCACCAGCGGCGGCAGCGACACGGTGACTCCTCAGGTCTGTTCAGGTGGCTCCGCGCCGCCCGGACCGAAGGGCGTCGGCCGAGGGGGCGGGGCGCGAAGCGTGCTTGCACTTATACCCAACCTAACGGGTGGGGTTTCCCATTCCCACCCCGGGGAGGCGTGGGACACACCCCTGCCCGCATGCCTCAACGTACCTTCTCCACCCCCGCTGCCTGCGGGTTCGTGCCGCCCGGTTCCCCTACCGGCGGCCTTGGGGCGGGTAGTGTCGTCTGTACGCGCAGCGACGACGCCGGGAGGCTCCCGTGACAGCACAGAATCGAGCCGGGAAGAGGCGCCTTGAGGCCGAGGCGGACCCGTCGGACTCCGTCCCCGAGGCGGACGCGGCGGAGCAGAGCGCGCGGACCGCCGAAGAGGAAGGCGACCAGTGGCTGGAGAACCCCGCTGGTCGGAGGCTGGAGCAAGCCAACGAGGCGGACGTGGTCGAGCAGTTGCGCGAGTTGGGCGCCGACGACGAGGAAGAGCACCGGTGACCCGGGCCCGCCGCTGACCGCCCACACCGAACCTACGCCGGAGTAAGATGAGGGAAAAGCTGTGGAGCGTGACACCATGTCGCGCCGGGCAGTACTAGCCACGCAGATGTTCGAGGTGGCGTGCATCTGCCATGCCGATTTCGGAGGGTGTGGGTGTGACAGCTCCTTCAGACGCCCGCGCCCGGGGCACCCGCTTGCCCCGGGTCAGGCGCCGACGCCAACTCCTGGCCGCGGCACAAGAGGTCTTCGTCGCCCGCGGGTACCACGCCGCGGCCATGGACGAGATCGCTGACCGCGCCGGAGTCAGCAAGCCCGTCCTGTACCAGCACTTCCCAGGCAAGCTGGAGCTCTACCTCGCCCTGCTGGAGGAGCATTCCGAGGCGCTGGTCGAGAAGCAGCGCGAGGCGCTGGAGAGCACGGACGACAACCGCCAGCGCGTGATCGCGAGCTTTCGCGCCTACTTCGACTTCGTCGCCGGCGACGGTGAGGCGTTCCGCCTGGTCTTCGAATCCGACCTGCGCAACCTGCCCGCCGTGCGCGAGAAGAGCGAGCAGACCTTCCAGCGCTGCGCCGAGCTGATCGAAGGGGTGATCCGTCAGGACACCAGCATCTCCGACGAGGAGGCCCGCCTGCTGAGCATCGGCCTGGTCGGCATGGCCGAGACCAGCGCCCGCTACTGGCTCAACAACTACGGCGAGGTGCCCAAGGAGGCCGCCGAGCAGCTCGTCGCCCGCCTCGCCTGGCGCGGCATCAGCGGTTGGGACCTGCAGCGCCAGCCCGAGGAGCGGGACGAGCGATAACCCCGCCCGACCGACGGCCTCCGGCCGCGGTCCCCCCGACCCGGACCCCTGGGCCCCGGGAGCGCAGAGCACGCTCCCGGGGCCTTTTCGTGTCCGCGTCCACCATGAATGACCGAATTTCCAGACGACACCCCGGAAATTATTCCATTTTCCCGTAAAAGAGTGTCCAAGAAAGAGCAACCCACCCCCGACAAGGCGGGCAAAAGGTTCAATCACCCAAGGTCGGGTATCGCGGACATGAGAACTACAGCACTTTTTGTGCGCCGTACCCGTCCGGGTGGACTCCGTGCCCCGGCGGACAAAGCGATTCGGGGGTGAAGGCGTTATGGACATTGGTCAGGGCGTGACCGCGGCCTGGGAGATGGTGGCGACCTTCGTGCCGTTGCTGGTCGGTTTCCTCGTGATCCTGGTGATCGGTTGGTTCGTCGCCTGGGTCCTGGGCAAGCTCGTCGCGAAGGGGTTGCACTCGATCGGCCTCGACCGCGCGCTGCACCGCGGCGGGGTGGGCGAGTACTTCGAGCGCAGCCGCTGGGGCGCCAGTGAACTGTGCGGGAAGATCGTCTACTACGTCGGTCTGCTGTTCGTGCTCACGCTCGCGTTCAACGTCTTCGGGCCGAACCCGGTCAGCCAGCTGCTCAGCGAGGTCATCGCCTGGATTCCGCGCGGCATCGTGGCGCTGGTGATCCTCGTGGTGGCCGGCATCCTGGCCAAGGCCGCCCGCGACCTCATCAGCGGGGCGCTCGGCGGCCTGTCCTACGGACGGGTCCTGGCCAACGTGGCGGCCATCGCCATCATGGCGCTCGGTGTGATCGCGGCGCTGAACCAGATGGGCGTGGCCATGAGCGTCACCATGCCCGTCCTGATCGCCGTGCTCGCCACGATCGGCGGCATCCTCGTCGTCGGTGTCGGCGGCGGCCTCANGCTGGACGTGGTCGAACGCGAGACGGGCCAGATGGGCCCGGGCGCCACCTACGAGGCCGGACGTGAAGCGGCGATGCGCCGCCCCGCGGAGCGGGAGAAGGAGACCACGGAGGCCAGGACGGCCCCCGGACAGCGCGGCGGGGGCGAGTCCGCCCCGTAGTCGCGCACGAGACCTGCGGCCGCGCTCGTCGGCCGGAGGAAAGGGATGCAGGTAGGGGGCGGGGCCGACGGGCCCCGCCCTCGCGTCGTGCCCGGGCGCCGGTACACCGGCGCGTGGACGTCAGAGCAGCTCGGAGTCGCGAAGCTCCATGCGCGACAGGTGCTCGATCCTCCGGAACGCGAGGACGCCCGAGGCGACGATCGGGATGAACGCCAACCAGAAGACCACGCTGCCGGGCCCGGAGAAGACCATCGAGACCAGCGCGACGACGATGATCAGTGCGAACAGCGCGAAGTCGAGGCGCTCCTGTTGGATCAGGACGCCGACCGGTGGACGCGCCGCCCCATGCCGACCGCTCCTCATGCGCATTCCTTTCTCGCGGCTCTGCGGGCCGCTCCGCCAGTCGCGGTCCCGGCCACTGCGTACCGGCACCACGTGTCCCACGTTGCATTCCGCAGGGCCCTGGATCAGCCTCGGCGACGGGGCCGGTCATCGGCCTCCCGCTCGTCACCGGCTACCTTCACAGCGTACGCCGAGCTCCGGGTTTTCGCTGGGGAACGGGTGGGCCCGGCCACAGCGAGCATCCTCGCGTCAGGCATCACGACCGCCCGCGGATGCCACCAACCTAGCGGACGAAGCCCCGTTCCTTCGCCAGGCGGCAGATCGCGAGAATGCGGAGGGTCTCCCAGTCGTACTCGACCGCCTCGGAGTCCCAGCCCTGTTCGAGGCACCCGTCGATGAAGCCGTGCAGGTACGTTCCGAGGCTGCGCGCCGTGAGCCTGCCTCCCGACGAGGTGATCGCGTCGCACACCTCCGCGGCGTGCTGGTCCAGCTCAGCGCCCATACCAGGATCGATCGGGGAGCCGAGGGGACCGAGCTTGTGGAAGTCACGGGTGAGTCCGGCCAGCGGGTGGCGCACGGAGGTCCCACGGGGCATGGAAGTACCTACTCGCGTGGTCAGGAGACGGGGAACGTCATCGACTATACGTGCATTGACCAAGGAATCGTCATGAAAGTGTTGGGCGGGAACCCCCTCCGACCACGAACGACGCGGTGGCGGAGGCTGTGGCGGCCGGCCTCCCGGGGCACGGGATCCGGGGACCGGCGGGGCTAGTCGGCCAACCCCATCGCCCGCAGACGCCCGGAGTGCCCCTCGGTCAGTGAGGCGAACATCCTACTCACGGCGGCCAGGTCACCGACGCCCGAGGACGGCTCCGACCCGCGGTCGCCCCCGGCCAGCAGCTTGGCCAGCTCGGGACGCTGCACGGCCACGGCCTGGGCCTGGCTCAGGGCCTCGCCGACCAGGCGCCGCGCCCACAGGGACAGACGGCCCGACAGCTTGGGGTCCTCCCCCAGGGCGCCGCGCACCGTCTCGGCGACGAACTCGGCGCGGCCGGTCTCGGCGAGCACGCCCTCGACCAGGACGCGCGTCTCGTCGTCGGCGAGCCCGGCGACCCTGGCGTAGAAGTCACCGGCGATACCGTCGCCGACGTAGGTCTTGACCAGGCTCTCCAGCCAGCTCTGCGGCTCGGTGCGCTCCTGCCAGGCGTCCAGCGGCGCGACGAAGGGCGCCATGGCCTCCTCGGGGTCGGCCCCGAGCTCCTCCAACCGGTCCCGGAGCGCCTGGTAGTGAGCCTGCTCCGTGGCGGCGAGGGCGGCCAACTGGCCCTTCGCCCGCAGGGTCGGCGCGAGTCCGGCGTCGTCGGCGAGCCGGAAGAACGAGCCGAGCTCGGCGTAGGCGAGCAGCCCGAGGAGATCGATCACGCCGGGGTCGGCGGAAGGGCCTTGCGTCATGCCCGTCAGGGTAGCGCCCGGTGCGCCCGGCTCCGAACCGGGGCGCGCCCCGTCGGCTCCGCGACGGGTTCCAGGGACTAAACGAGGGGCGGACACGGTTGTATCGGCTGGGAACGGGTAGGTCCTCGGCCGTCCACAGCTCGGTGAACTGCTATGTCCACCAGCTGAGTCACCAGCTAGACTCTGCGTGATGACCGGCGTGTGCAGGCGACCAGACCAGCCCCCGCCCGATCGGGGACGGTCACCCGGCCACCACGGTGCGGCGATCGGTGCCGGTCTGGAACACAGCGGCCCTCGAAGCGCCCCTCACACGCGGGGACGGACCCCTCGTACACGACAGAACTGCGGATGGAGCCGGTCCGCGGACGGGTACACCCCGGCCCGCACGGATCCAGGCGGCAGCGCCACCGCGCCCCTCACCGGAAGGTGGAGCAGCGGTGAGCCGCGCCCTCCGCGGCGGCCACAAGCCGCCCGCGACCGCACCCCGCCGCGGCCACGCCAACGTTGCGGCCCGCCAAGATGGAGGCTTGAGCCCTGAGCAGCACACAACAGACCACACAGAACCGAACGACCTTCCGCGACCTGGGCCTGACCGCCGAGATCGCCGACGCCCTGGAGGCGGAGGGGATCATCGAGCCCTTCCTCATCCAGGAACTGGCCCTCCCGATCGCCCTCGCCGGCAGCGACATCATCGGCCAGGCCCGCACCGGTACCGGCAAGACCCTCGCCTTCGGCCTCCCGCTGCTCCAGCGGGCCCAGGAGTCCCCGGGCTCGGCCAAGCGCCCCCGCGCCCTCGTCGTGGTCCCCACCCGTGAGCTGGCCATCCAGGTCGCCGCGGACCTGACCACCGCCAGCAAGCGCAACGGTCTGCGCGTCCTCACCGTCTACGGCGGCCGTTCCTACGNTCGTCGGCACCCCCGGCCGCCTACTGGACCTGGAGAACCAGAAGCACCTGCGGCTGGACCAGGTCGCCGCCGTGGTCCTGGACGAGGCCGACAAGATGCTCGACCTCGGGTTCCTCCCCGACATCGAGCGGATCCTCACCAAGACCCCGGCCGAGCGCCAGACCATGCTGTTCTCGGCCACCATGCCGAGCGAGATCGTCGCGCTGTCGCGGAAGTACCTGCGCCAGCCCACCCACGTGCGGGCCAGCGACGACGACGAGATCGACGGCTCCTCCATCACCGGGCGGATCACCCAGCACGCGTTCCGCACGCACCAGATGGACAAGATCGAGATGCTGGCCCGCCTGATCCAGGCCGAGGACCACGGCCAGAGCATGGTCTTCTGCCAGACCAAGCGCACCTGCGACCGTGTCGCCAGTGACCTGAAGGCACGCGGTTTCGCCGCCGCGGCCGTCCACGGCGACCTGGGCCAGAGCCAGCGCGAGCGCGCTCTGCGGGCCTTCCGCAACGGCAAGATCAACATCCTGGTCGCCACCGACGTGGCCGCCCGGGGTCTGGACGTCGACGACGTCACCCACGTCGTCAACTACGAGACGCCCGAGGACGAGAAGACCTACACGCACCGGATCGGCCGCACCGGCCGGGCCGGGCGCAGCGGCACCGCCGTCACCTTCGTGGACTGGCAGGAGATGCCCCGCTGGAAGCTGATCAACGCCGCCCTGGACCTGTCGTTCCCGGACCCGGAGGAGACCTACTCCACCTCGGAGCACTTCTTCACCGCCCTGAGGATCCCCGCGGGCACCAAGGGCAAGCTCGCGGCGGACAAGCGCACCCACGCGGGTCTGGAGGCCGAGGAGGTCGAGGACATCGGCGACACCGGCGGCCCGCGCACCGAGCGCGGCGGACGCCGTGACCGCGACCGCGGCGAGAGCGGCCGTGGCGAGAGCCGGAGCCGGCAGCGGTCGCG
>NZ_ANBC01000040.1:0-14271 GCF_000341125.1 Nocardiopsis lucentensis DSM 44048
GCGAGCAGCGAGAAGGCGCCCAGCACGCCCGCCCGCTCCGGCGGCCAGTCCTCCGGCGAGGAGGGCACCAAGCGGGTCCGCCGCCGTCGCCGTACGCGCGGTGGCGCCAGCGCCGCCCGCCGGGACCCGGAGAACACCTGATCGCGCTCCCGTCGCCGACCGCACCGCCGGGCCGTGGTGGTACCGCCGCCCGCCCCGGCCGATCGCGGGCGGCCCTCCCCTGAGGGGGAGCCGGAGGCGACGGGGCTGGGCACCGTGACCGCTGACCGTCCGCCCATCTGGCGGACGGGCGGTCGGAGATGATCCGGGGCCGGTGTCCGCCGAAGATGCCCTAAGGTTGCCCGACGTGAGTACACCGACCTTCCTCGACCCGCCGCCCGGTGTGCGGCGGGCGGACCTGCACCTGTCCCACGGCCCGGTGGCGGCCCTGCGCGCACTGCCGACGTCCGGCGGCGCCGAACTGGCGCCCGCCGTCCTGGTGCACGGCTTCACCGGCAGCAAGGAGGACTTCATCGCCCTCCTCCAGAGCCTGGCGCAGGCCGGTCGGGAGGTGGTCGCGATCGACCTGCCCGGCACCTATGAATCGCCTGGACCGGAGACCCTCACCGCCCCTCCCGGCGTCCAGCTCCCCGACTACCGCCTCTCCTCCCTGGGCGGCGTGGTCGCAGAGGTCGTCGACGAGGTGGGAAACGGCTCGCCGGTCCACCTGGTCGGACACTCGTTCGGCGGCCTGGTGGTCCGGGAGACCGCCCTGTCCGAGCGTGTGGCTCTGGCCTCGCTCACCCTCATGTGCAGCGGCCCCGGCGCGTTGGAGGGTGACCGCGCGACCGGTGCGCGCAACCTGATCGCCGCGCTGTCCATGGACCCCTCGACCGCACGGCTTCAGGAACTGTGGGACGAACAGTTCGACAGCGAGGCGCGCCAGCGCACAGCCGACCCGAGCATCCAGGACTTCCTCCGCAGGCGGCTGGTGTCGAGCAGCGCCATGGGGCTCATGCGCACCGCTGAGGACCTGCTGGGCACGGCGGACCGGGTCGACGAGCTCGCCGCCCTGGACCTGCCCACGCTGGTGCTGTACGGCGAGAACGACGACACCTGGTCGACCGACGAGCAGGCCGAGATGGCCCAGCGGCTCGACGCCCAGCGCCTGGTGGTGCCCGGTGCCGGTCACTCCCCCAACGTGGAGGCCCCGGAGACGACGTCGAGCGCGCTGACGTCCTTCTGGAACCAGACCGAGTCCGTGGGCCGGCGCTAGGACGTGCGCGAAGGACACCTACCCCGCCGCGCGACACCGCTGAGCCGGCGAAGCGGCGCACGGTAGGGGAGTTCCCTCTTCGGACTTGCGGCAGCCGCGCTGAAGCCCCCCGCCCTCCGCCGCCCTCCGCCGCCCTCGACGGACGCCCGCCGCGCGAGGGCTTCCTCGGCACGGGCGGC
Source organism: Nocardiopsis lucentensis DSM 44048 (assembly GCF_000341125.1). Classification (GTDB taxonomy): domain Bacteria; phylum Actinomycetota; class Actinomycetes; order Streptosporangiales; family Streptosporangiaceae; genus Nocardiopsis; species Nocardiopsis lucentensis. The sequence goes on from NZ_ANBC01000040.1 coordinate 1,435, forward strand.
ATCCACGGAACACGCCCCGGTCCGTGGATGCCTCGGGCCCGCGCTCCGCTCCGGCCCGGGTCGGTCCGCCGCGCCACCGGAACGGCGCGGCGGACGGTCGTCCAGGTCAGACCCAGTCGTCGAAGTTCTTGCTCTCCGCGCCGGAGGTGGTGGCCGGCCCGCGGTCGGGCAGGATGCGGGTGGCCGGCGGCAGCGACAGCAGGGCCTCGCCGATGGAGGCGAGCTGCGTCGTGTAGTCGATGTAGGTGTCGCCGACCATGCCGGGCTCGCCCTTGCGCAGGGTGTCACCGCTGAAGACCACGCCGAGCTGGCTGATGTAGTAGCCGACGGTGCCGGGCGAGGTGCCGGGCAGCGCCAGGACGTCGATGTGCAGATCGCCGATGTCGAAGGCGCCCTGCCCCTCGACCTCGACCTCGGGACGGTGCTCGGCCCCGTGGTGGCGGCGCCAGGCGCGCATCTCGCGGGGGTGCAGGGCGATGTCGGCCTCGCTCTCCTCCGCGACGCGCAGCGCGCCCTCGATGTGCGGGGTGTAGCCGTTCGTGCAGGCCACGAGGTAGATCTCGCGGTCGCCGACGGCCTTGAGGATCGCCTCGGGGTCGTGGCCGGGATCGATGACGACGACCCCCTCGTCGTCGGCCTCGACGATCCAGGTGTTGCTGACGATCTCGTAGGTCTGGCCGTCGAACTCGAAACTGCCCGAGGTCCGCACCCGCGTGATGCCCTCGCCGTCGGGGCCGGTCACGCCCGGCTCCTCCGCGTCGTCGGCGAACACGTCGACGGGACCCTCGCCCTCGGCGTCCTTGGCCTCGGACTTCCCGCCCTCGGCGCTCTCGGCGTCGTCGGTGTCCTCATCGGAGGCGTCCCCGTCGGCGCCGGTCTCCTCGGCGCCGGTCTCCTCGACGCCGTCCGTGGTCTCTTCCGTGTCCTCGGACTCGGCCCCCGCGGCCTCCTCCTCGGAGTCCTTCGCGGCCTCCCGCTCCTCCACAGCGGAGTCGGTGGCCTCCTGGCCGTCCTTCTTCTTCGGCTTCCGCTTCCAGAACACGGCGTCAGACCTTTCGAATCGTCCAGGTTCAGGTAGTTCGCTGCGACCATTGTCGCGCCCTCTGGCAGTGGTCCGTACCGTATCGAACGCGCGGTCCTGTTTACCGCGCCGCGGGCGTCGTCCGAGGATGACGGGCGGGCCGAAGAAGCGAAGCGGCGGGCCCAAAACAAGCACAGGGCACGCGGGTCAACCTCGGATGAGCGAAACGCCCGTCGCGGGCGCCACGAGTTCCTCGAAGGCCTCGGGCGCGGTGGTGCGGCAGCCCAGGCGGTGCCCGGTCAGGCTCCCGTGGTCGTCGCTGGAGCCGGTGACCACCACGCCCAGGTCGGCGGCCACACCCCGCCACTCCTTGGTCTGGGCCCGGTTGTGCGAGGGGTGATCGGCCTCGATACCGCCCAGCCCCGCGGCCACCATGCGTTCGACCAGGTCGATCGGCACCGCCCCGTTGAGCGCGCCCTCGGCGCGCGCCGGGTGGGCGAGGGAGCAGACGCCGCCCGCCTCGCGTACCAGCTCCACGGCGCGTACGGGGTCGAGGGCGTACCGAGCCGCGTAGGCGGGGCCGCCCGAGCCGATCCACTGGTCGAAGGCGTCCTGGACGTCCCGGGCCGCGCCCGCCTCCACGATCGCGCGCGCAAGGTGCGGGCGGCCGATCGTGTTGGCGTCGGCGTACTCGTCCCGTCCGGCCCCGGCGATGGTCAGGACCCGCTCCCAGGACACGTCGACGCCGAGTCCGCGCAGCTTGGCCACCATCTCCTCCGCGCGCGAGGCCCGGTCGGAGCGGACCCGGCGCAGCTCGGCGGCCAGCCCGGGGGCGTCGGGGTCGAACAGGTAGGAGACGAGGTGCACGCTGGACCCGGCGTGGGCACAGGACAGCTCCATCCCGGGGACGAGGGTGAGACCCGGGGGCACGTGCTCGGCCGCCTCCGCGATCCCGCCGACGGTGTCGTGGTCGGTCAGGGCGAGGACGTCGAGCCCGGCGGCCACCGCCTCCCGGAGGACCTCGGCGGGTGTGTCGGTCCCGTCGGAGACGGAGCTGTGCGAGTGCAGGTCGATTCGGGTCACTGCCCGATTGTACGTAAGTCCCGTTCAGCGTGCCCGGGGTGCTCCCACGCACCGCCGGGGCCGGGTCATTCCAGCGGTGCGAGCCCTCCGGTGAGGAAGGGGCTGAGGGCCCCGAACGGCGGCTCGAAAGCGACGCCGCCGTCCTTGATGTCGCGCAGGTCCCGCAGTGCGTTGATCTCGCACATGAGGATCGCGGTATCCGGTGAGGCGAACACGAACCACAACCAGTGGGCGAGCGCCTCACCCGTGTAGACCGCGCGGTCGCGGCCCACGTCGAGGTTCCACAGGGCGATCTCGTGACCGTCGAAGCGCACCTTGGCGTCGGCGGCCGAGGAGTCGAACCCGTCGCCCGGGTCGGGCCCCTCCAGACCGGCCAGCCGGGCCCCGAGCCCCACCCCGGGGTCCTCGGCGACGATGACGACCTCGCCGATCCCACCGAGTGGGTTGGGTCCGGACAGGGCGACGGCGGCGGCCACCACGCCGCTGCGGTCGTCACCGGCCTCGGCGAACCCGGTCACCACCCACCCGGTGGGCAGCGGCCACGGGACCCAGACCGGAACGTGGGCTTGGGGAAGCAGGGCGTCGAGACTGCTCACCCCGGGGGCTCTGACCCCCTGGAGGGGCGCCACCGGGCCGTGGACGTCACACTGCCACGCGCTGGTCCACAACCCCGGAGGATGGACCGCGCGCCCGCATCGAGGACACGAGGGCTCCGACTTCATCGCTCTAAGCGGTTTACCCCTCTGACCTGGCCGGAAACGCGTCGGGGGCGGTCGGCGTCCACCGACCGCCCCCGACCCGCGAACCCCTACTGGGACTGGCGCTTCTTGTGCGCGGCCATGCGGGCGCGCTCCTTCTGGTCGAGGACCACCTTGCGGATGCGCACGTGCTCGGGGGTGACCTCCACGCACTCGTCCTCGCGGCAGAACTCCAGGGCCTGCTCCAGGGACAGCTGGCGCGGCGGCACCAGGCGCACGAGCTCGTCGCCGGTGGCCGAGCGCATGTTGGTGAGCTTCTTCTCCTTGGTGATGTTCACGTCCATGTCGTCGGCGCGGGAGTTCTCGCCGACGATCATGCCCTCGTACACCTCGGTGGTCGGCTCGACGAACAGCGTGCCGCGCTCCTGGAGGTTGAACATCGCGAACGCGACGGCGACACCGGCCCGGTCGGCGACCAGGGAACCGTTGGGCCGTGTGCGCAGGTCGCCGAACCACGGCTCGAACTTCTCGAAGACGTGGTGGGCGATGCCGGTGCCGCGGGTCTCGGTGAGGAACTCGGTGCGGAACCCGATGAGGCCGCGGGAGGGAACCAGCCAGTCCATGCGCACCCAGCCGGTGCCGTGGTTGACCATGTTCTCCATGCGGCCCTTGCGGACGCTGAGCAGCTGGGTGATGGCGCCCATGAACTCCTCGGGGGCGTCCACGGTGAGGCGCTCGACCGGCTCGTGCGTCTTGCCGTCGATCACGCGGGTGACCACCTGCGGCTTGCCGACGGTCAGCTCGTAGCCCTCACGGCGCATCTGCTCGACCAGGATGGCCAGGGCCAGCTCACCGCGGCCCTGCACCTCCCAGGCGTCGGGGCGCTCGGTGGGCAGCACGCGCAGCGACACGTTACCGATCAGCTCGCGGTCCAGCCGGTCCTTGACCAGGCGGGCGGTGACCTTGGCGCCCTTGACCCTGCCGACCAGCGGCGAGGTGTTGGTGCCGATGGTCATGGAGATGGCGGGCTCGTCCACCGTGATCAGCGGCAGCGGCCGCGGGTCCTCGGGGTCGGCGAGGGTCTCGCCGATCATGATGTCGGGGATGCCCGCGATGGCGGCGATGTCGCCGGGCCCGGCCTTCTCGGCGGGCCGGCGCTCCAGTCCGTCGGTCATGAGCAGCTCGGTGATCTTGACCTGCTGGGTGGTGCCGTCGCCGCGGATCCACGCGACCTGCTGGCCCTTGCGCAGTTCGCCCTGCTGGACGCGGCACAGCGCCAGGCGGCCCAGGAACGGGGAGGCGTCCAGGTTGGTGACGTGGGCCTGGAGGGGCGCGCCGGGGGTGTACTCGGGCGCCGGAATGGTCTCCAGGATGGTGGTGAACAGCGGAACGAGGTTGTCGTTGTCGGGCACCTGCCCGTTCTCCGGGCGCTCCAGGGAGGCCTTGCCGTCGCGGGCGCAGGTGTAGATGATCGGGAACTCGATCTGCGACTCGTCCGCGTCCAGGTCCATGAACAGCTCGTAGGTGTCGTCCACGACCTCGGCGATCCGGCTGTCGGGCCGGTCGACCTTGTTGATGACGAGGATGACGGGGAGCTTGGCGGCCAGGGCCTTGCGGAGCACGAAGCGGGTCTGCGGGAGCGGGCCCTCGCTGGCGTCCACGAGCAGGACGACGCCGTCGACCATCGACAGGCCGCGCTCGACCTCGCCGCCGAAGTCGGCGTGGCCGGGGGTGTCGATGATGTTGATGACCACGTCCTCGCCCTCGGGCGTGGTGTAGTGGACGGCCGTGTTCTTCGCGAGAATGGTGATGCCCTTCTCGCGTTCCAGGTCGTTGGAGTCCATCACGCGGTCGTCGACGTCCTGGTTCTCACGGAACACACCGGACTGCCAGAGCATGGCGTCGACGAGCGTCGTCTTGCCGTGGTCCACGTGGGCGACGATGGCGACGTTTCGGATGTCGCCGCGGCGTGCGGAGCCCTCGACGGGCATGGCGCTGGACATGGGAAAGTCTCGATCTCCTGGTACTGGGTAGAGACCGCAGAGTGCCACGGCCCGTTGCCAGTTTATGCGGTAAGAGGTGTCTGGTTGGGAAACGTGCAGGTCAACCTGGTCACGATGGGTTGACCAGCAAGGGTGCGAGCGGGCCCAGGAAGGGGACGTCCGCGGGCAGCCAGTCGACGGCGCGCAGGTCGGCGGCGGAGAGCCAGCGCAGGGACAGGTGTTCCAGCGGTTCGGGCTCGCCGTCGACCAGCTCCGCCCGCCACAACCGCAGCACGGCGTCACGCGTACGGGAGCCGGACGGGGCCGGGAACGGGGCGTCGGATCCGATCGGGTGCAGGGGTCGGACGGTGACGCCGAGTTCCTCCCGGCACTCGCGGGTGAGCGCGTCGGTGGGCGACTCCCCGTCGTCGACCTTGCCGCCGGGGAACTCCCACCGGCCGCGCAGGGCCGCGGGTTCGGCTCGTTGGGCGGCCAGGACGCGGCCGTCACGGATGATGGCGGCGCCGACGACGATCAGGGTCTCTCGCACGGTCAACCAGCGTAGTGGCCCGCCCGTCGCCCACCACCGCCCAGGGGTCGCTTCGCGAAAGGGTGGGACACCCTCAACCGACGGCCTCCGGCCGCGGCACCTACCAGTTCCCCAGCCGGTGGGCCAGGGCGGTGTACCGGTGGCCGGAGGAGGCGTTGCGGACGGCCTGGGCGAGGGCGCGGCGGGAGCCCACCAGGACCACGAGCTTCTTCGCCCTCGTGATGGCGGTGTAGAGCAGGTTGCGCTGGAGCATCATCCACGCGCTGGTGGTGACCGGTATCACCACGCAGGGGTACTCGCTGCCCTGCGAGCGGTGGACGGTGACGGCGTAGGCGTGCGCCAGCTCATCGAGTTCGGCGAAGTCGTAGGCGACCTCCTCGTCCTCATCGGTGCGCACCGCCACCTCCTGGGCGACCGCGTCGATCCCGGTGACCACGCCGAGCGTCCCGTTGAAGACCCCGTTGGCCCCCTTCTCGTAGTTGTTGCGGATCTGCGTGACCTTGTCGCCCACGCGAAAGACCCGTCCGCCGAAACGGCGTTCGGGCACCCCCTCCCCCGGCGGTGTGACGGCGGCCTGGAGGGCGGTGTTGAGCTGGGCGGATCCGGCCGGTCCGCCCTTCATCGGGGTGAGGACCTGCACGTCGCGGCGGGGGTCGAGCCCGAAGCGCCGTGGAATGCGGCGGGCGACGACGTCGACGGCGCGTTCGGCGGCCTGTTCGGCGTCGTCGCAGGGGAAGAGGAAGAAGTCGGTCATTCCCTGGAACTCGGGCTGCTCACCGGTGTTGACCCGGTGCGCGTTGGTGACCACGCCCGACTGCTGGGCCTGCCGGAACACGTGGGTGAGGCGGACGCTGGGGACGGGGGAGCCGTCGTCGAGGAGGTCGCGCAGCACCTGTCCCGCTCCGACGGAGGGCAGCTGGTCGACGTCGCCGACGAAGAGGAGGTGCGCACCCGGTGGCACCGCCTTGACCAGCTTGTTCGCCAGGACCAGGTCCAGCATGGAGGCCTCGTCGACAACGAGCAGGTCGCAGTCCAGGGGGTTGTCGCGGTCGTAGGCGGCGTCACCGCCGGGGCGCAGTTCGAGGAGCCGGTGCACCGTGGAGGCGTCCACACCGGTGAGCTCGGTCAGGCGCTTGGCGGCCCGCCCGGTGGGCGCGGCCAGGATGATCTTGGCGCGCTTGGCCGCGGCGAGGGTGACGACGGAGGCCACGGTGAAGGACTTGCCGCATCCGGGGCCTCCGGTGAGCACACACACCTTCCTGGTGAGCGCGGTGCGCACGGCCTCGCGCTGGGCGTCGGCGAGGTCGACCCGGGTGCGCTCGCGCAGCCAGCCCAGGGCCACGTCCCAGTCGACGTCCGTGAAGGACGCGAGCCGGTCGCCGGGGGCCTCCAGGAGGGAGCGCAGCCCCGAGGCGAGCCCGATCTCGGCGCGGTGCATCGGCACGAGGTACACGGCGCGCACCGTCTCGTCCTGCGGTCCGGGAAGCGTCTCGCGGACCACGCCCTCGGTGGCGACCAGTTCCTGGAGGCACTCGATGACCAGGCCGGCCTCCACCCCGAGGATCTTCACGGCGGCGGAGATGAGCCGTTCCTCGGGCAGGTAGCAGTGACCGTCGCCCGTCGACTCCGAGAGGGTGAACTGGATGCCCGCCATGACCCGCTGGGGGCTGTCGTGCGGGATGCCGACCGCCTGGGCGATGGTGTCGGCGGTCTTGAACCCGATCCCCCACACATCGGACGCCAGCCGGTAGGGCTCCTTCTGGACGACGTTGATGGAGGCGTCCCCGTACTTCTTGTAGATGCGCACGGCCAGGGAGGTGGTGACCTCGACCCCCTGGAGGAAGACCATGACCTCCTTGATCGCCTTCTGCTCCTCCCAGGCGTCCGCGATGAGCCGGGTGCGTTTGGGGCCGAGCCCGGGCACCTCGACGAGCCGCTGCGGGTCGTCCTCGATGACGTCCAGGGCGTCGGTGCCGAAGTGCCCGACGATGCGTTCGGCCATCTTCGGGCCGATCCCCTTGATGAGCCCGGAGCCGAGGTAGCGGCGGATGCCCTGGACCGTGGCGGGCAGGACGGTGGTGTAGTTCTCCACCTGGAACTGGCGGCCGTACTGGGGGTGGGAGCCCCAGCGGCCCTGCATGCGCAGCGCCTCGCCGGGCTGGACGCCGGCCAGGGCGCCGACGACGGTGAGGAGGTCGTGGGCCCCGTTCCCGGTGTCGACCTTGGCGACGGTGTACCCGTTGTCCTCGTTGGCGTAGGTGATCCGTTCCAGGACGCCCTGGACGACGGCGGGCCGGAAGGTCCTGTCGGACACGAGATGAACGCTCCCTCCCGATCGGTCACACGGTGGCGGACGGCCCCTCAGGCCGGGGGGCGTCGTCGCCCAGGGCCGCGAGCACGCGGTCCCGGTCGGCCCGGCGCAGGCTCCGGGCGACCAGTACGTAGGAGTGTCTCAGCATCTCCACGATCTCGTCGTCGGGCACGGAGCCGTCCAGGAGCACGGAGTTCCAGTGCCGTTTGCTCATGTGGTAGCCCGGGGTGACGCCGGGGAACTGGTCACGCAGTTCCAGGGCCAGCTCCGGGTCGCACTTGAGGTTGACCACCGGGCCTTGGGCGCGCTCCATGAGCAGCGCGAACATCTTCTGGTCGGCGACCTTGTAGACCAACGGGCCCGGACCGAAGGGTTCGGTCTCGGACGTCTCCGGGAACCACAGCGCGGCGTCGATGAACTGCTCGGGGGTCATGGTGCCTCCTCTCGTGTCGAGCGTGCCAGAAGGCACCGACGAACGGGAGTGCCGCCGAACATCGGTGGACGGCGCCGGTCGGGCTCACCGCCGCGGACCGTCCGGCGGCTCCGGGCCGTCGAGGGGGCCCGGGTGGCCGGGGTACCCGAGTTCGTTGGTGAGGGAGGCGACGCGCAACGCCAGCTCCTGGGCCTGGACGAGGGTGGACAGCGCCTCGTCCTGCTGCCGGTGGTCGGACCCCGCCTCCAGGGCCAGAGCCTCCAACCGCTCGGCGGCGCGGCGGTCGTAGCGCTCCATCTCCGCGGCGCGGACCTTGTTCGCGTAGTCCTCCAGGACGCGGACGCGTTCGGCGACGCGGGCGACGTCCTGGTCGAGGACCTCCCGGGCGCGCGCGGCGGCCCGGCGGCTGTGCTCCCCCGGGGTGGGGGTGCTCGCCATGGTGCGCCGGGTCCGGGTGTGCCCGGCCAGGCTCCTGGCCAGGCCCCACTCGACGTCCGCGAGGACGACCCGGTTGCGGACCGTGTCCAGCAGCAGGCCCTGGTCGTGCAGGGAGGAGGCCAGGACGGAGTCGACGGCGGCCTGGGCGCGGCCGAGCAGCGCGCGGGCCGGGGTGTCCAGCGTGTCCGGGCTGACGTACCAGTCCCTCCACTCCCGCAGCAGCCACTCCTCCGTCGCGCGTTCGGCCTGGCCCGGAAGGGGCCTTCGCGACGGCTCGTCGAAGGCCTTCGTGATGACGGTCGCGAGCGCGGCGACGCCCGCCGCGCCGAGCCCGAGGAAGACGAGCACGCCCGCGGCCACGATCCCGAGGAACGGCAGCAGGAGCAGGAACAGCCCGACGATCACCGCGCCGCCGACCGGGTAGAGCCAGTGGTCCTTGGCGGGGAGCGAGGCGTCGGAGCGCCGGGACGGGAGGGGCGGCCGTGGCTGCGGAGCGGGCCGGTCCCGGCGCAGGGCGGCCGCGTTGAGCCGGACCGCGGTCCCGTCGTCGACCTCCGGGTGGACGGTGAGCCGGGTGGGTTCGTGCCCGCCCCAGTCGTCCCCGCCGCCCCCGAAGGCCGTCCCGGGCGCGTTGGCCAGCAGGTCGCGCACTCCGGCTCCGCGCTCGGTGAGGACCCAGATCCCCAGGCGCCGGTCCCGGACCGCCAGCCGCTGGTCGGCCAGCGCTCGGACGGCCTCGCCTGGGGTGCGGCTCCGCAGCCGCGACAGCCCCGGACGGCCCTGTACGGGCACCGCCGCGCGCAGCGCGCGGGAGGTGGCGGCGGTGATCCGCACGGTGGTGCCGTCAGCGAGGGTGAACTCCATGGCGTCCTTTCCGGCGCTCGGCCCGCGCGCGGGCGTACCTCTCGCCGGATTCGACGCGCGAACCGCGTCCGGGGTTGTGACGAGATCCCGGGAGCGCCAGGGGACCCACGACCGTCGACCGCGCGCGACCCGACGCCGAAACACACGGAGGATAGGATCCCGGCACACGCGTCCCCCAGCGAACGGGAGCACGATGAAGGCGCGCGGCATCCGCAGACTCGCCCCCCTCGAACCCGGAGACCCGCGCACGGTCGGCGGACACCGGATCCGGGGCAGGGTCGGCTCCGGAGGGATGGGCACGGTCTACGCCGCCGAGTCCCCCGGGGTCCACGGTTACCTGGCGGTCAAGGTCGTCCACCCCGAGCAGGCGGCCGACTACCGGTTCCGTACGCGCTTCGCCCACGAGGCGCGGCTCCTGGCCAGGGTGAACAGCCCGTCGGTGGCGCGGTTCGTCCGCGCCGACGTCGAGGCCGACCCGCCGTGGATGATCACCGAGTACGTCCCCGGTCCCACCCTCCGCCACCACGTGGAGCGCTTCGGCCGGTTGCGCCGGGGCATGCTGCTCGGGCTCGCGGTCGGGACGGCCGAGGCCCTCAGGGCGATCCACGACGCCGGTGTGGTGCACCGCGACCTCAAACCGAGCAACGTCGTGCTGTCGGACCGGGGCCCCAAACTGCTCGACTTCGGGATCGCCCACCCGGTGGAGGACCCCGACCCGACCAAGTGGATCAGGCTGCGCCGGATGCGCCGCGCCTACCGCGACCTACGGCTCCCGTCCCCGGAGGCTCTGGCGGACGAACGGGTCGCACGTCAGCTCGACCGGCTGGGCACCCCGGGGTGGATGAGTCCGGAGCAGTACGGCGCCCTGCCCACGACCCAGAAGGCGGACGTGTTCCTGTGGGGGGCGACGGTCGGGTTCGCCGCGGTCGGGCACGACCCGTTCGGGCGCGCGCACCCCAAGGAGATGGCGCGCCGGGTGATGTTCGAGGAGCCGGACGTGGAGCACCTGCCGCCGGGGTTGGAGCGGCTGGTGGCGGCGGCGATGGCCAAGGACCCCGACGACCGGCCCGGGGCGGCGGAGCTCCTGCGGGAGTGTCTGGCCCTGGAGAACGAGGAGGGCGGTGTGCGACCGCCCGAGGGCGCCGGGGAACCGGGGACGGGGGCGGCCGCGGTGCGGGCCCTCCTCGGACGCCGGTGGACGGAGGTCGCGGTCCGGCCTCCACTGCCCCCGCGTGAGGGGCCGCGCCTCTTCGGACTCGGAAGGAGCGCGGAGAGGACGGCCGCCCGGGGCACCGGGCGTCAGAGCAGCCCGTAGTAGGCGCGCCCCTCCCGGGAGAACATGAACGCCACCATCGTGGCGGTGAAGCCCAGCGGCACGACGGACTGCCAGTCGCCACCGCTGATGTTCCAGACCAGGAGCGCCCCCGCGGCGACCTGGAAGACCACCACGCCCCAGAACACCCCGATCGTCCTACGGCGGATCCGGGACGCCAACAGCGTGGACAGGAGTCCGTACACACCGGTGACCAGAGCCAGCGCGGCCATGAGCGAGCGCATCACGTCGACGGTGACCACCACCTCGACACCCTGTTCGGCGGCCAGGTCGGCCTGTTCTCGGAGGACCTCGCCCATCGTCTCCGGTGGGATGGCCAACCCCATGAGGAACAGAGCGGACAGGGCGAGTCCGCAGGAACCGCCGACGAACATCAACGTCCGGACCACCGCGACCTTCCGGGGCGTCGGGGCGTTCGGGTGCAGGGCGTCGAGGTGCGCCCCGAAACCGAACAGCCCGCGCTGGGGCGGAACACCGCCACCCGCGCCACGCGCCCCGTCGGGGTCGTGGGGGTCCTGGCCAGAGCGATGCACAGGGGTCCTCCGAGGAGTCGATGGGCGTGTGCGTCCATGGTAGAGGTGCCGTGGCCCTCGGGGCGGTAGTGCGCGCACCCGATTCGTCCGGCGACCCGGCACCCGGTTTCGTGCCCCGGACCGGCACCGCGGGTTCGCCGCGTCGTCACCCCCGATCCCGTGCCAGGAGACCCTTCTTCCTCTAGGGTGATGCCCTCTGACCCCCATCCCGGGACGTCCCACCGTCCCGGACCCCCTCCCCCAAGAAACTGGAGTCACAGAGCATGACCAGACTCGTGCGCGCGTCCGGCGCGCTGGTACTGGCGGGCGGCCTGGTCGCCTCGTCCGTATCCGTCTCCGCGGCGGACGCGGCGCCCCGGGAGACCCCCGGTACCCGGGCCGGAGCCGACTTCACCCTGACGATCCTGCACGGGAACGACCCCGAGTCCGCGCTGCTGCACGCCTCCGCCCAGCCCGACTTCGGCGGCGCCGCCCGCTACACCACCCTCCTGCACGACCTGCGGGACGCCGAGAACGCGGGCGTCGGCGCGGGCGCGGACGAGGCCGCCGAGCGGGGCGTGGTGTCGGTCAACTCCGGCGACCTCTACCTGCCCGGTCCGGAGTTCTCCGCCTCGATGGAGGAGGGCGCGCCGTTCTACGACGCGATCGCCACCAACCACGCCGGCTACGACGCGGTGTCCATGGGCAACCACGAGTTCGACTTCGGCCCGGACGTGTACGCCGACTTCCTTGAGGCGATGACCGGTGACACCACCGTCGTCGCGGCCAACGTGGACGTGTCGGGCGAGCCCCGCCTGGCCGCGCTGGCGGACGCGGGCCGCATCGCGCCCAGCACGGTGATCGACGTCGCGGGCGAGCGTGTCGGCGTCGTCGGCGCCCTCTACCCGGAGCTGCACAGCATCAGCAGCCCCCGCGACCTGGTCCTGCACGACGTGGTCGGACCGGTCCAGGCCGAGGTCGACCGGCTCACCGCCGACGGCGTCGACAAGATCGTCATGATCTCCCACCTGCAGAACATCGGTTACGAGCAGAGCGTGGCCGAACAGCTGACCGACGTCGACGCGATCGTCTCCGGCGGTGGCCACGAGGTCATGGCCAACCCCGACGACCCGCTGGTTCCCGGCGACGAGGTGACCGCGCACCCGTCCACCGGAGAGCCCCTCTCGTACCCGCTGTGGGCGAGCGACGCCGAGGGCGCCGACCTGCCGATCGTCACCACCGGCGGCGACTACGAGTACGTCGGCCGCCTGGTGGTCAACTTCGACGCCGACGGCCGGGTGTCCTCCGTCTCGGACCGTTCGGGCACCGTCCGGGTCTCGGGCGTCGGCGACGACGCCGTCGAGCCGCACGCCGCGGTCCAGGGCGAGGTGACCGAACCGGTCTCCGCCCACGTCGCCGCCCTCGACGAGACCGTGGTCGCCGAGAGCGAGGTCGCCCTGGACGGCACCCGTGACCCGGGGGTGCGCACCCAGGAGACCAACCTCGGGAGCCTGATGGCCGACGCCCTGCTGGACACGGGTCGGCGCAACGCGGCGGAGTACGGGGTCCCGGAGCCGCAGATCGGGATCCAGAACGGCGGCGGCATCCGCAA
>NZ_ANBC01000040.1:14277-20468 GCF_000341125.1 Nocardiopsis lucentensis DSM 44048
CTGGACACCTACGGGATCGCGCCGTTCGCCAACCAGGTCGTGGTGGTGCCGGACATCCCGCGTTCGCAGATCAAGGAGCTGCTCGAACACGGTGTGCACGCCGCCCCCGCGGCCAACGGCGGGTTCATGCAGGTCGGCGGGGTGAACTTCGCCTACGACCCGGAGCGCGCCGCACAGGAGGTCGACTCGGACGGCCGGGTGGTCGCTCCCGGGGAGCGGGTCCGCGAGGTGATCCTGCACGACGGCACGGTCCTCGTGGAGGACGGCGAGGTCGTCGACGGTGACCCGATCACGGTCGCCACCATCGACTTCTCCGCGCGTGGCGGCGACATGTACCCGTTCCGCGGGGCCGACTTCACCGTCGTGGGCGCGACCTACCAGGGCGCCCTGGAGCAGTACCTGACGGGGTCCCTGGAGGGCCGGGTGACCGCCGAACGGTACCCCGAGGGCGGTTCGGGCCGGATCGTGGTCGGCGACCAGGCCACTCCCGTCGAGACGCCGACCGGCACGCTGGAGCTGCGACGCACGCCGGTCCGGGAGCCCGCGACGGCGATCTTCCGCTACTCCACCGACTCCCCGGGCCGCGACAACCACGTGGCGGTGTTCGCCGAGGGGGTCTCCCCGGGCGCGGAGGAGCCGCTGGCCACGCGCCGGGCCCGCCGCGAGTGGGGCCACGTCCCGGTGAGCACGCGCGTGCTGGGCGCCGGTACGTTCACCGCCTACCTGCTCGACGGTGACGGAGGGGTCCTGGCCGGACCGCTGACCTTCGAGGTCGAGGAGCGCTGATCCGGCGGCGCCGTCCCGGCCATCGGTTCGGGACGGCGCCGACCCGGCCACCGGTCGGCGGCGTGCCCGCTCCGGACCGGTGGCCGGGGCTCAGCAACGCGGCAGGCCCTCGATCGGCTGCCACGGCTCGGCCGCGTCGAAGGCGGTCGCGCTGACGAACACGTCCCTGTTGCCGGTGTCGTCGTCGGTGAGCACCCACCACATGGTGCTGGTGTCCTTGCCATCGGTGTGCGGCTGCCCCTTGGTCTGGCAGAAGACGTAGTGCCGCCCCGGCCACAGCCACCCGCCCGTCGCGTAGCGGGTGTCCGCGGACCAGTAGGTACTGGCGTCCCGCCACGTCGTGTAGTACAGCCGCGGGGAGGCGGACTCCGTCCTGGCCGCGGTGGCCGACGGCGCCGACACGGGTGTCTCCTCGGGTCCGCTCTCCGCCGTGGCGACCGGAGCCGCCAGCGCCATGGGCGCCGCGAGCCCCAGGGCCGCCGTCGTCACTCTCAGGAATCGTCTGCTGGCCATCACCGCTCCTCGTCCGGCCCCGGGTGCGGGGCGGGGTGGTTGCCGGTGTCGGCGCTCTGGCCGGACTGTCAGCCGTGGGGCGGTCGGGGCCGGCACCGGGATGGTTGTGCTCGGTGGAACGGCCACGGGGCGCACAAGCCCGACGGACCGCACCAACGAGGCCCATTGTCACCCAGAGTGATTCCTAATGTGCGTAACGACACGATGTGGCGCCCCGGACGGAAGGGCGCTCCGGCGCGCGGCTCAGAGACAGCCGACGATCTCCTCGGCGGCGGCGGTCATGTCATCGCGCTCGCCCTGGTCCAGGCCGTTCTGCTCGAACCAGATGAGCACGAAGTGGCAGGCGTACTGCACGTCCACGGAGTCGCCCTCCTCATCGGCGGAGAGGGCCCCGGCCATGAGAGCGGCGATCCCGGAGTTGTCGAAGGCGATGACCCGCACCAGGTTGGTGTCGATCGCGGAACTGCACTGGAAGAGCGGCCCCTCACCCTCGTCGGACTCGCAGATGTCGCCGGTCGTGTCGTAGCGCTCGGTGATGTCGAACTCGGACGACAGCTCGTCGAGCAGCTCAGTGGAGGTGATCAGCTCCTGGGGCTCGAACTCGGTGGGCTCCTCGGTCGGCTCCTCGGTCGGCTCGAACTCCTCCTCGGTGGGCTCCGGGGTGGGCTCCTCGGTCGGCTCCCCAGACGGGGAGGGGTCCTCGGTGGGTTCGGGCGACGGGTCGGCGGCGAATCCGCTCACCACCGTCTGCCCGAGGAAGAGACCGCCGCCGAGGAAGGACGCGCCCGCGAGAACCGCGATGACCGTGAGCACGGCCAGCACCCCGGCCCCGTAGCGTCCGCGCCCCGCTGGAGGGGGTGAGGCGGGTCCGGCCGGACCCTGGGGCGGAGGCCCCTGGGGCGGCCCCTGCGGGGGCTGCTGCCCCTGGAAACCCTGAGGATTCTGAGGAGGCTGCGGTGGCTGAGGCCCCTGGGGGACCTGCTGGTTCTGCCAGTACTGCGGCTGCTGCGGCTGGCCGAACTGCTGGGCGTGGCTCGGCTGCTGGGGCTGGTGGGGTTGCTGCCCTTGCGGGTCCAGGAACTCCTGGGGGTGGTGGGGCTGCTGCCCCTGTCCCCCATGGGGGCTCTGCGGACCCTGGGGCGGCGGGCCGAAACCGCCCCCGGGGTCGGGCGTGTGGTCGTTCACGAAGGAGCTCCTCGGTGTCTGGGGATCTGGGGATCTGGGGATCTGGGGTGGTCGCGCTCGAACGGGGGGCTGGCGACCGAGCGCGAATCCGACTCCGCGTCGATGCCCCACCGGGGCCGCCCCCATGTCCCGTCGCGTGATGAAGTGTCCCACTTCCTCGGGGCGGAAGTCGCTCAGGGTCGCGCCGGAAACGCACACGGCGCAACGGGGCTCCCGCACACGCGAGCAACCAGCATCCCAGTATCACCAAGAAAAAGCAAAGAAAAGGCACAATATGAATGAATGAACGGTTTGCCCGGTATGGGAATAGCGTATTTTCGGCCAACCTTGGGCCATCCGGCGCGCATAATAGGGAAATGCGCGACCCCAGACCTACGATCGGGACCATGACCTGCGTTTTGCTGGCCGAAGACGATGTCTCGATCTCCGAGCCCCTCGCGCGTGCGCTCCGCCGCGAAGGCTACACGGTGGACGTGACCGTCAACGGCATTGAGACACTCGACCGTGCACGTGCGGGAGACATCGACCTGATGGTCCTGGACCTCGGGCTGCCAGAAATGGACGGCCTCGAGGTGGCACGTCGGCTGCGCGCCGAGGGTCACGGCACGCCCATCCTCATCCTGACCGCCCGAGCCGACGAGGTCGACACCGTGGTCGGCCTGGACGCGGGAGCGGACGACTACGTCACCAAACCGTTCCGGCTGGCCGAACTCCTCGCCCGTGTCCGTGCCCTCCTGCGGCGCGGCGGAGCCGAGGTACCGGTCGTCCACGGTGTACGCATCGACAACGACTCACGTCGTGCCTGGCTCGGCGAACGCGAACTCCAGCTGACCACGAAGGAGTTCGACCTCCTGCGTGTCCTGGTCCGCGACGCGGGCAAGGTGGTGACCCGCGAGCAGATCATGCGCGAGGTGTGGGACACCAACTGGTGGGGGTCGACCAAGACCCTGGACATGCACATCTCCTGGCTGCGCCGCAAGCTCGGCGACGACGCCAACCAGCCGTCCTACATCACCACCGTGCGGGGCGTGGGCTTCCGCTTCGAACGGGACTGACCCGACCGCGCGCCGACACGCTGGACGCGATCGGCCGCCCGGGTCGCACGGATGAGGTGACATGCGCAGGCGGATGGTTTTCTCCACCCTCGTGGTGACCGTCATCGCCGTCATGCTGCTCGGCCTGCCTCTGGGTGCGCTCACGTACAGGATGGTGCACGACGAGGCCAGCCAACAGCTCCGGAGCGAGGCGGAACTCATCGGCGCGGAGAGCGACAACATGCTCGAACTCCAGGGCGAACTCGACCTCGCCGAGTTGAGCTCTGAGCATCCCCGCCGGTTCATACGCATCACCCCTCCCGGGGAGACCCAGGCGACCACGGCGGGTGACCCCGCCCTGAGCCCCGCCACGCCGGACGCGCCGAGCTTGCTCCGGGCCACGGACACCACCGGCCGCGGCACACACGTCCAGGTGTGGGCGAGCGCGGACAAGGTCCAGCGCAGCGTGGTCCGCGCCTGGCTCGGGATCGGCTCGCTGTCCCTTCTCGCCATCGGCGTGGCCGTGGGGCTGTCGATGTTCCAGGCCCGCAGGCTCACCCTCCCCCTGGTCGATCTGGCGGCCACCGCGGAGCGCCTGGGGTCGGGCGTGGCCACCCCCTGGGGCCACCGCTACGGGATCCCCGAGGCGGACCGGGTGGCCGAGGTGCTCGACCGCAGCGCCGAACGCATCGCCGGCCTCATCGCCACCGAACGCCACTTCGCCACCGACGCCTCCCACCAGCTGCGCACACCGCTCACCGCACTGACCATGCGCCTGGAGGAGATCGTCGCCGAGGCCGACGACCCCGAGGTGGTCCGGGAGGAGGGTGAGGCCGCGCTCTCCCAGACCGAACGCCTCGTCGAGACCGTCGAGAGCCTGTTGGGGCGGGCTCGCAAGAGCCAGAACCCCGAGGTGGAACCGGTGGAGGTCGACCCGGTGCTCAACCACCTCCAGGCCGAGTGGTCCCCGGTCTTCCAGCAGGAGAAGCGCGACCTGGTCGTCGCGGGGGACCCGGGGCTGACCGCCATGACCGTGCCGAGCGACCTCACGCAGATCCTCGCCACCCTGGTCGAGAACGCCTACAAGCACGGAGCGGGCACGGTGACCATCCGCCGCCTCGACACCGGCCAGTCGGTGCGCATCGAGGTCAGTGACGAGGGCGACGGCGTCCCCGAACACCTGTCGGGCCGGATCTTCGACCGCGAGGTCAGCGGCGACGGCGGCACCGGACTGGGGTTGGCCCTGGCCCGGCACATCGCCGAGTCGGAGGGGGCTCGGATCGAACTGGTGCAGACCCGGCCGACCACCTTCGCGCTGTTCCTGCCCGCGGGCGCGGGCGGTCTGACGAAGATGACCGGCCCGGTCTGACTGTGTTCGTCTTGGTCCTCCGCTTCGCTTCGGCCCGCCCGTCGCCCTCCACCACCCTCAACGGACGGCCTTCGGCCGCGGAACCTCCCTCTTCGTCGCCCTCCCCCACCCGGGGGCCGCTTCGCGGTGGGGCGGGCACCCTCAACCGACGCCTCCGGCGCAGTCTTGATCTTTGAGAACCCCGCCGGCTCCCGAACGTCAAACCCCCTGGAGTGACCGCCCCGCCTTGGCCCAAAGAAAACACGGCTACGCCACCGTCGGGGTCGACGCCGCCTGGGGCACCTTCCCGCGCACCACCAGGTCGCTCCACAGCGAACGCACCCGCGCCAGCCCGTAGGCTCCGGTCACCTCCGCCCTCGCCCGCTCGGCCTCCTGCGCGAACCGGCCCTCGGACACGATCGCGTGGACGGCCTCGGCCATCTCCACCGCGTCGTCGTGGATCCAGTGCGGGTCGTAGATGGTGTCCGCGCCCGGCCACGGCAGCAGCGCGGGAACCCCGCCCGAGGCGGCGCACTCCGCGGGCGCCAGGTGGAACGACTCGTCGTCGCTGGTGGAGAGCATGAACCCGACCCGCCGCAGCCAGGTGGCCACGTCCGGACCGAACGGATCGAAGACCACGGCCTGCGCGAGCCGCTCGTCGCGCTGGATCCGCCGGTAGACGCCCTCGAAGTAGGCGCGTTCCTCGGGCCGGTTCCAGATCCACCAGTAGTCCCACGGCTGCTTGGTCTTGATCGACAGCGTGTACCGAGGGTCCATCCGCCGCAGTTCCGCGAGTACGTCCAGCCCGCGGTCCAGGCGCTTGCGCGAGGGCGCGATCCCGATCATGCCCAGGGAGTACTCCGCGCCCGCGAGCTTGGGACGGCGCAGCTGTTCGTCGTCCACCCAGTTGGGCAGCACGACCACCTTGTCGGCGGGCCAGCCGGTGATCTCACGGGTCAGGTCGGCGTAGTGCGGGCTGACGCACACCACGGCGTCCACCTTGTCGATGTCGAGTCTGCGCGGCCACTCGGCGTAGAGCTCGAACCGGTGCAGGCGTACGACCAGCCGCTGGTCGGGGCGTTTCCACTTGGCGTAGAACAGCGCGTTGGGACCGCACCACTCGCAGATCACCACGTCCGCCCACCCGGCCAGCTCGCGGGAGCGGTACTGGTCGTGGGTGCTCAGGCCCTCCCACTGGTCGATCCGCACCTCGAGCCCGGGCAGTGAGTCGAGGTAGTCGGCCAGGCGGGTGAAGAACTTCAGGTCGTGCCCGGCCACGACCACCTTGAGCGGGCGCTCCGGGTCGGTCCCGGCGGGGGGGGGGG
>NZ_ANBC01000041.1 GCF_000341125.1 Nocardiopsis lucentensis DSM 44048
GTGGTCGGCCGCGGCCCGACGGCAGCGCTCGGCCGCGTCCGCGTAGACGGAGCGGTCGGCGTGGGCCCGGGCCACGACGGCGGCGACCGAGTCCACCCCCGTGCCCGCGAAGAGGGGGTAGTCCCCGCCCAGCATGGCCTCGTGCATCGGGGTGCGGTTGAGGACCACCGGCAGGCCGAGCGCGCCCAGTTCGAGGACCTTGGTGGACAGTTCGAGGCTGGCGTCCATGGACGGGTCGCGCCAGGAGAGCCCGAAGTCGCACTCGGCGGCCTGACGGAGCGCGTCAGCGCGCGACATGCCGCCGCGCCAGTCCACGCCGTCGGTGTCCTCCAGGCCCCTGCGCATGCGCTTGGCCCAGTCGGCCGGGTCGGAGTGGATCTTGTCGCCGATCATCACCACCTCGGCCTCCACGCCGAGCCGTGACAGCTCGCCCGGAAGCTCGGTCATTTCCAGGGTGTTCCACCTGGGCGCGAACTTGCCCGTGTAGGCGAGACGGGCGCGGGCGTGCACCTCTCCGTCCGAGCGGACGTCGTCGGGGACCACGACCACGGGTGGGAACAGGACCGAGCGCCCGCAGGCGGCGGGCACCGACGACTCCAGGAAGGCCCGCAGCTCCTCGGTCTGGCAGAGCAGGAACCGGGAGGCCAGTGCGATCTCGGTCAGCTCCGCGGTGGCGGTGGCGGTGAACTCCGCGACGCCGTGCGGGAAGTCGGTGAGGTAGGTCCACAGCCGACCGGACAGGGACTCCTCCTGCGCGGCCAGCCCCGCCAGGCGCCTGCCCCGCACCACCACGAGGTCGAACCGCCTGCGCTCGTCCTGGCCGGTGATCAGGGTGACGGCCTGTTCGGGGGTGAGCCCCCTGGGCCCGAGGTCGGGCAGAAGCTTGTCCTCGTAGGGCCGCAGCAGCCGGACACCGGGCACGTCCGTCAGGGGCGCGGTCAGCCGGTCGGTGCGCACGGGCGCCTTCAGAAGGAGGGTGACCTCGCATCCGGCGGCGGCCAGGGCCTGCGCCATCGACTGCGCCCAGACCGCGGAACCGTCGATGATGTTGAGGTCCACGTCCCCGTACAGGAGTGCGCGCGGAGGAGGTGTACTCACGTTCTTCCCTTCGGATGCTTTCGGGTTGCCCGTGCGGGGCGGTCGGCGCGGTCGGGGGTCAACCGACGGCGCCGGTCTGGGCGGCGGAGTGGGAGGACCCGTCGCCGCCGGGGCCGGCTCCGGTGCCGTGGTCCGGGCCCAGGGCGAG
>NZ_ANBC01000042.1 GCF_000341125.1 Nocardiopsis lucentensis DSM 44048
TCGGTCCGGGCCAGCTCCGGGGTGATGGCGCTGACGAACACGTACTGCTGGCCGCCGCTGTCCGGACGGTCGAAGAACCCGCGCTCCCCCGCCCCCGTGAGCGGGTCGTCGGTGTCCGGCCCGGTGTCCGCCGTCCCGACCGCGTCGGCGCCGGAGCACTCGGCGGCGCACACGAGGTCGACGAGCCGGTGATCGCCGAGCGGTCCGGTCCACGGGTGTGCCCAAGGGGACGTGGCGCGCTCGGCCAGGGCGGCCCACCGCTGGTGGGAGAGCCCGCCGTGCGTGTCACCCGGGACCCGGTCGACCTCCCGGGTGAGCTCCTCGGGGGTGTCGGGCGCGCTGACGCGGACGGTGCGCACGGTCACGCCCTCCGACCGAAGCCGCTTGACCCCCGTCAACTTGGCGGCCGTGCCGGGGACGACGACCTCGGCGGGACGGAGCCGGGCGGTGAGCAGGTCGGTGGCGAGCTGGTCGGCGTCGGCCTCCCCCGCCGGGTCGGCGAGGACGGCCACGGCGCGGCCGCGCAGCGGCAGGTCGGTTCCGGCGGTGCCGGAGGCGAAGTCGAGCCCCTCCAGGACCGCGGACAGGCGGACCGGGGTGGCCTCGTCGAGGAACACCCGGCGCAGGAGTTCGCGCTGCTCCGGGCCCGTGGGCCGCTCGGCGCGCAGGCGCGGCACGGACACCGCCAGGTCCTCGCCCGTGGGGCGGGGCAGCGGGGAGTGGGTGACCACGCGGGCGCCGCAGGCCCAGGCCCGTCGGCGGAGGCCGTCGGTGTCCGGCGAGGTCTCGGGAACCACCGCGACGTTGGCCGCGCGCAGGGCGTCGGGCAGGTCGGCGGCGTCGGCGTCGACGACGCGCACTCCGAGGTCGGTGAGGACGTCCGGGACGGGTTCGTCGCGCGCGGCCCGGACGTAGACCGCCGCGGGGCCGGGCGCGAGTTCGGCGGCGACCGGGTTGAACAGGTGGAGGGGGACTCCGGCGTCGCCCGTGTGGACGCGGTCGAAGCCGAGTCCGCGTAGGGCGGGGGGCGCCGGCGCGTCGTCGAGCAGGACGGCGGGGATGCCGCGGGCCGCGGCCGACTCCAGGACCCAGTGCAGGGCGCGGGTGCGGTCGGTGGCGGCGGGGTCGCCCACGTGCGCCCAGGGCGAGCCGGGGGCGGCGGCCGAGGCGGACACCAGGACGAGGTCGACGTCGACGCCGTCCATGACGATCTGTGCGTCGTGCGGACGCAGCGGGACCGTGCGCACGTACGGGTCGATGGCGGACTGGATGGCCGGGCCGACGACGGTGGCGGCGATGAGCCGGTCCTCGCGACCGCCCACGACTCCGGTGAGCAGCCGGGCCTCCTGGCGTTCGGCGTCGAAGGAGCGGACCGGCTCGCTGGCGGGGCGGCGGCGCTCGCTGTGGTTGGTCTGGCCGCTGCGGCGCCAGAGGCGGTAGAGATCGCGCGGGAGGCGGACCAGGGAACGGCCGGGCTTCTTGGCGGCCGCGGTGAGGGCGCGGCCGACCTGGAGGGAGGTCGAGCCCTCCACGGCGGCCAGACGTGCGCGCGCCTCCTGGAGCTGGGCCTCGCGTTCGGCCAGCGCCTGCTTGAGCTGCTCGGTCTGGCTCTGTTCACGCCGTTTCACGGTCTGCCACCTCGTGTTCTGATCGGATCGGCGTCGCCGCCGCGTCCATCGGGGGCCTGGGTGCTGGAACGGTCGGACGGCGCCGGGGGCGTGCGCCGGGCCGGGCGTGGGCGCCCGTGGTCGGATGCGTGGCGGACCCCGTGTGACGTCTGGGTGGTGTGGGGATCGGCCGGTGGAAGTCTGACATGGTGATCACCTCGTCCACTGGGTGAGGATGGCGGCGATCCGCTCTCCGGCGCGGCCGTCCCACAGCGGCGGGNNGCGCCCGTCCAGGGCCTTGCCGAGGGCCTGGAGGAGGTCGTCCTCGGTGACGAGCTGGTTGGTCCCGTGGGTGATGGTGACCGGCCGTTCGGTGTTGGGGCGCAGGGTGAGGCAGGGAACGCCGAGGATGGTCGTCTCCTCCTGCACGCCGCCGGAGTCGGTGACCACGGCCGCGGCGCCGCGGGTGAGCGCCACGAAGTCGAGGTAGCCGAGCGGTTCGAGGAGGCGGACACGCGGGTGGTCGCCGAGCCCGGCCCGGTCGAAGGCGGCCTTGCCGCGCGGGTGCACGGGCATGACCACGTCGGTGGTGTCGGCGATCTCGTGCAGGCGGGCGACGAGGCGCGCCACCGTGTCGGGGTCGTCGACGTTGGCGGGCCGGTGCAACGTGGCCGCCACGTAGCGCTCGGGCAGGTCGAGGCGGGCGCGCAGCGCGTCGGCGTCGAAGCGGTCGAGGTTGGCCAGGAGGGTGTCGATCATGGGGTTGCCGACCAGGTGAACGCGGCTGGGCGGGACGCCCTCCGCCGCCAGGTGGCCGACCGCCTCCGGGCTCGTGGCGAAGCACAGGTCGCTGAGCTGGTCGGTGACGCGGCGGTTGATCTCCTCCGGCATCGTGTCGTCGAAGGACCGCAGCCCGGCCTCCACGTGCGCGACGGGGATGCGCAGCTTGGCGGCGACCAGGGCGGCGGCCACCGTGGAGTTGACGTCGCCGTAGACGACGACCATGCCGGGCCGGCGTTCGGTGAACTCCTTCTCCAGGCCGACCATGAGCGCGGCGGTCTGGGCGGCGTGCGAGCCCGAGCCCACGCCGAGGTCGACGTCGGGGGTGGGCAGGCCCAGGTCGCGGAAGAAGACGGCGGACATGCGGTCGTCGTAGTGCTGCCCGGTGTGGACGACCGCCTGGTGCGCGCCGCGACCGCGCAGAGCCGAGACGACGGGCGCGGCCTTGACGAAGTTGGGCCGTGCCCCGACCACGTGCACGATCCCGGTGTCCTGACTCCCGAGGGGAGCGCTCGATGCCACGTCTCTCACGTTTCCTTCTGTTGGGGTGGTGTGCCCACCGAGGGGGTTGGTGGGTCGGATCCGACCTGGTGGAGGTCGCTGTGACCGGTGCGGGTCCGGGACGGTCCGACCGGTTCCTTGCCCGAGCCGTCCCGTCCGTGTCGCCGTGGTGTCACCACCTGGTCACGTCCGCGTGGTTGTGTGACTGACCGTGCATGACACCCAGACTTCCGAATCCCACGTCCCGCGTCCGCGCGCCCGCTGGGTGCGAGCGGTGACGTTCACCGTCACGTTGGCCTGGCGACACCTGCGGTCCGATCCCGCGCGGTTGCCGCTGCTGGCGCTGCGGTTGGCGCCCGGTCCGCTGCGGCGCGCGATCCGGGCCGCGGCCACCCGGTTGGGCGGCCTGGCACGGGCCTACGCGCTCTGGGACCGGGGCCTGCGCGGGGAGGCGCGCGCGGCGGTGCTCACCGCCGCGGAGGGCGCCTCCCCCCGCCGCGTCGGCCGGC
>NZ_ANBC01000043.1 GCF_000341125.1 Nocardiopsis lucentensis DSM 44048
AGCTGGTCGGACAGCTCCCGGAGGGTCCGCGCCGAGACGCGGCGGAGTATCGGACGGCCCTGGCGACAGGACGCGCTGTTCCCGCGTCCCCGTCCACATCGCCCGACCATCACGGGATCACGTTAACCCGTGGTCACCGAACGCGGCCCGACGACACGGTGAACGCTCGGCGACCGGCACGCCCCGCCGGTGAACGGTGGCGTGTGGCCGAGGACCCGTCCACGCCCGGGGCGGGGCTGCGGGTGCTGCATCTGGTCACCAACGCGCTACCCCATACCAACGCGGGGTACACGCAGCGCACCCACCGCATCGCCACCGCGCAGCGGGAGGCGGGGATGGACGTGCACGTGGTCACCCGGGCCGGCTACCCGCTCACCAAGGGGGTCGCCGACCCGCGCACGCTGGTGCGGGTGGACGGGATCCCCTACCACCGGCTGCTGCCGTGG
>NZ_ANBC01000044.1 GCF_000341125.1 Nocardiopsis lucentensis DSM 44048
GAGCCGCTGGTGGAGGCGTTGCGGCCGAACGTGCTGCACGCGGCGAGCAACCACCACAACGCGCGGTTGGCGCTGGAGTTGGGCCGCAGGTACGGACTGCCGGTGGTGTACGAGGTACGCGGCTTCCTGGAGGAGTCCTGGCTCTCGCGAGATCCGTCGCGGAGCGTGTCGGACGCCTTCTACCGGGCCGAACGGGCGAGCGAGACGGAGTGCATGCTGGCCGCCGACCTGGTGGTGACGCTGGGCGAGACGATGCGCGCGGATATCGAGGCCCGGGGGGTGCCGCGCGAGCGACTGCTGGTGGTACCCAACGCGGTGGACGCGTCCTTCCTCGATCCGCTTCCACCGCGCGAGGAGGTGCGCGAGGCGCTGGGGATCGGCGCGAACGAGTACGTGGTCGGCACGACGACCAGCTGTTTCGGTTACGAGGGCCTGGACGTCCTGTTGGACGCGGTGGCGCTGATGCGGGAGCGCGGGGAGGGGGCGCACGCCCTGGTGGTCGGTGACGGGCCGGAGCTGCCCGCGCTGCGCGCCCGCGCCGAGGCGGCGGGGCTGGAGGGGGCGGCGCACTTCCCCGGGCGCGTGCCCGCGGGGGACGTACGCCGGTACCACGCGGCGCTGGACGTGTTCGTGGTGCCGCGTCGGGACGACCGGGTGTGTCGTCTGGTGACACCGCTCAAACCCGTGGAGGCTATGGCCGGAGGACTTCCCGTTGTGGCGAGTGAGTTGCCTGCGTTGCAAGAGATTGTGGAACCGGGAGTGACTGGTGAGTTAATTCCGGCTGGCGAATCGGCGGGGCTCGCCGATGTGCTGACAAAACTCGCTTACAGTCAGGAAAAGCGCGTTTCGTACGGTCTCGCTGGCCGGAACCGCGTCGGCACCGATCGGACCTGGGCGGAAGCCGCATACCGCTACAACCGGGCGTACCGGGCTCTTATCCGGAAATTGTCCGAACCAGGCCAGATCCCGTAACCGGGAACGACATCTGCCTACACTCGGATGCCCCACCTTCCCTCCCCAGGCTGTCCCCGAAACAGTGCGCCCGTTCACCCAACGAATGCGAGTGTGACCGCGAAGTGGATGCCGCAGCCTCCAACCCAGTCTCCATTCCCGAGCAGTCCTCCGGCGGAACCAGCGACCTCGTCATCCTGGGCCTCGGCTACGTCGGCCTGCCCCTGGCGGCCGAAGCCGTGTCCGCCGGGTTGCGGGGGGTCGGCCTCGACGTGAACGAGGGCGTCGTCGCCGGACTCAACGGCGGCGTGTCGCACGTGGACGACCTCGCCGACGAGGACGTCGCGGCGATGCGCGACGGCGGGTTCACCGCGACCACGGACGCCTCGTGCCTGGCCCGGACACGGGTGATCGTCATCTGCGTGCCGACCCCGCTCTCCCCCGAGGGCGGCCCCGACCTGGGCGCGGTCACCTCCGCGGCCACGTCCATCGCCACGCACCTGACGCCGGGGACCCTGGTCATCCTCGAGTCGACCACCTACCCGGGCACCACCGAGGAGGTCGTCCGGCCGTTGCTGGAGGAGTCCGGCCTGGTCGCCGGAGCCGACTTCCACCTGGCCTTCTCGCCCGAGCGGATCGACCCGGGCAACCCGACCTTCGGCGTGGCCAACACCCCCAAGGTGGTCGGCGGCCTCACCGAGGAGTGCGGGGCGGCCGCGGCGGAGTTCTACGGGCGCTTCGTGGAGACCGTCGTCCGGGCGCGCGGCACGCGCGAGGCGGAGATGGCCAAGCTGCTGGAGAACACCTACCGGCACGTCAACATCGCCTTGGTCAACGAGATGGCCATCTTCTGCCAGGAGCTGGGCGTGGACCTGTGGGACGCCATCGCCGCGGCCTCGACCAAGCCGTTCGGCTTCCAGGCCTTCTACCCGGGGCCGGGTGTGGGCGGCCACTGCATCCCGATCGACCCGAACTACCTGTCGTACAAGGTCAAGACGCTGGGCTACCCGTTCCGATTCGTGGAGCTGGCCCAGGAGATCAACGGCCGGATGCCCTCCTACGTCACCCAGCGGGCGCAGGAGCTGCTCAACGAGTCGGGGCTGGCGCTGTCCCGGTCGAAGGTGCTACTGCTGGGCGTCACCTACAAGGCCGACATCGCCGACCAGCGAGAGTCCCCGGCGCGTCCGGTGGCCCGCAAGCTCGCGGCCAAGGGCGCCACGCTGACCTACCACGACCCGCACGTGGAGGCGTGGGAGGTCGATGGAGCGGACATCCCCCGGGCCACCGACCTGGACCAGGCACTGGCCGAGGCCGACCTGACCATCCTGTTGACCGACCACGGCGAGTACCGGCCCAAGCGGTTGTCGGAGTACGCGCGGCTGCTGCTGGACACCCGGGGCGTGCTCCGGCGCTCGGAACCCGAGGCCGACACCGAGGTGCCCGCGCAGGCCCGCCGGTCCGTCGAGCGCGAGGGGCTGCGGGTGCTCTGAGCGCACCGGGGTCCGCCCGAGGGGCACGTCGACCACGAACCCACCGCGGTTCATCGGCGTGCCCCTTGTCGTTCATCTTCGGACCATGCAAGGTTCACCCGTTTACCCCCGTGTGTCCACCGTGGTTTATTCGCACCGTTTCCGCTGGTGATTACCGTGTCGGACAGCTGGTACCGCGCATGTGAGGCGGATCATCGCTGTAGACGGACCCGACCGGTGACACTCGTAGGTGATGTTCGATGCACGCACTCGTGGCCACGGTGGTCCACCATCCCGAGGACGCCCGGATCCTGCACCGGCAGATCCGCGCCCTCCTCGACGCGGGACACCATGTGACCTACGTCGCCCCATTCCGGGAGTGCGGCGTCACACCGTGGGGCGAGGTCGACTCGGTCGACGTGCCCCGGGCGGTCGGCCGTGAGCGGCTGACGGCCCTGCGCGCGGCGCGCACGGTACTCGCCGAGCACGCGCCCCGCGCTGACCTCCTGCTCTTCCACGATCCCGAACTCATGCTGGCGCTGCCCTCGCGGCGCCCCGCGACGGTGTGGGACGTGCATGAGGACACCGCGGCGGCCATCCTGACCAAGCCGTGGGTGCCTGGGCCGGTGCGCCGACCGCTCGGCGCGGTGGTCCGCGCCTTCGAACGGCGGGCCGAGCGCCGGATGCGGCTGCTCCTGGCCGAGGAGGGGTACCGGTCGCGGTTCCGGTACGACCACCCTGTCGTGCCCAACACGACCGAGGTACCGGTGGAGCCCGCGCGGGAACCGGGCGACGACCGGGTGGTGTACCTGGGGCACGTCTCGGTGGCGCGCGGAGCGCACGAGCTGGTCGAACTGGGACGAAGGCTGCGCCCCCGAGGCGTCCGGCTGGAGGTGATCGGCGGCGCGGACGCGGGTGTGCGGCCGCTGCTGCGCCAGGCCCAGCAGGACGGCGACCTCCAGTGGTACGGGTTCGTGCCCAACGACCGGGCGCTACGGATCTGCGCGGGGGCGACGGCCGGAGTGAGCCTGCTGCACGACACACCGAACTACCGGCACTCGATGCCGACGAAGGTCGTGGAGTACATGGCGCACGGCCTACCGGTGGTGACGACCGCCAACCCGATGGCGAAGGACCTGGTCACGGGGCGCCCCGAGGGCGACGCGGGCCTGGTGGTACCGTTCGGCGACGTGGACGCGGCGACGGAGGCCGTGCTGCGGCTGCGCCGGGACGCGGACCTGCGGCGGCGGATGGCGCGCACGGGACACGAGATCGCGCGGACCTCCTACCACTGGCCGGTCCAGGCGCGGATGTTCGTCAAGCGACTGGAGGAGTGGGCGGACGCCTCCACCCCTGACGTGCCGGAGGTCCCGAGGCAGCGGGTCCGACGCCGTCTCGCGCCGAGCGAGTGACCGCGACCACATTTAGTCGCACAGGAAATATCTTCCTGGATAACAATGTTGGTGCTCCCGAAAGACCGTTCCGGTGGCCACACCGGCGACGCCCGCAGAGCACGACAGAGGTTATGACATGAACGAGGCGCTGGTTCTCGACAAGGCGACCCAGGACCTGCTGTTCCGGTCCGCCCGCACCGCCAACACCTTCACCGACGAGCCCGTGACCGACGAGCAGGTCCGCGCCATCCACGACCTCGTCAAGTTCGGCCCGACCGCGATGAACAACCAGCCCCTGCGGGTCACCGCCGTGCGCTCCCCCGAAGCCCGCGAGCGCCTGGTCAAGCACATGGCGGGCAACAACGCCCCCAAGACCTCCACCGCACCGCTGTCCCTCATCCTGTCCGCGGACACCGACTTCCACGACCGGCTGCCCAACGTCTTCCCGGTGCTGCCGGGCGCCCGGGACATGTTCACCGGCGACGACGAGAGCCGGGCGAGGATCGCGGAGCAGAACGCCTTCCTCCAGGCCGCGTACCTGATCATCGGCGTGCGCGCCGCCGGTCTGGCCGCTGGGCCGATGGTCGGGTTCGACGCCGAGGGCGTGCGCAGGGAGTTCTTCGGCGAGGACTCGCCGCTGCGCCCCGTCGTGGTGATGAACGTCGGCAAGCCCGGCCCGGACGCGTGGTTCGACCGCCTTCCGCGCCTGGACTACGAGGACGTCGTCACCGAGGTCTGATCGCGAGAGCGACGGGGGCCGGACGCCGGGAAGGACGCCCGGCCCCCTCGTCGGCCGACCTCGGAACCGGGCCCCGTCAGGACGCCTCGGTCCCGGACCCGAACACCCGGAGCCGCCGCGCCGTCATCCCTCCGGAGGCGGACCGTGGCGGAACGGGTACGGACGGCGAGGCTCGACCGGCTCCCTGGGCAGGGGAGCCCGGAGGTTGCGCACCACGAAGAAGGTCATGAGCGCCGACAACGCGGTGATGACCACCGCGACGAAGCAGATCGCCGTGAGCACCACCATCGAAACCGCCCCCTCCACCGTCATGTCGGCACCGCGCCCGGTGTCGTGGCCCCACGATGGCACGGCCCGCGGACGGGGCGCCGTCGGGCTCCCGGTCCGGCCTCAGATGACCGGCGGGCGCCCCGCGCGCGTCATCCGCCAGGCGGTCGACCACCGGATCGGCGTGCGCGGCCCCGCGTCCTCGCGCCACCCCTCGCGGAAGCCGCCGAACCACGACCGCAGCGCCGCCCGGTCGCGCTCGCGCAGCACCGTCAGCCCGACCCAGGTCCCCAGGTAGGCGAAGGCCAGCGGCCACGGAAGGTTGCGGCGGGGC
>NZ_ANBC01000045.1 GCF_000341125.1 Nocardiopsis lucentensis DSM 44048
CCGGGTCGGCGCCACCGCCGGGTGGTACATGACCGCTTCGGCGTCGTACTCGATCGTGTAGCCCGCGTCCATGATCCGCCAGGCCAGGTCGGTCTCCTCGTGGGCGTAGAAGAACTCGCCCGGCAGACCGCCGCCCTCCTCGAACGCGGTGCGCCGGATCGCGCACGCGCCCCCCAGGAAGGTGGTCACCACACTCGACTTGCGGGAGTCACCCACCCGCAGCCGGGGCACGTGGCGTCGCTGGTCGGGGCCCCCGTCCGGGTCGGCGATCCGGAAGGACAGCGCGCCCAGCTCCGGGGCCGCGGCGAACCGCTCCCGCACGTGCCGGGCCAGGTCGGTCGAGCGGTACCATCCGTCGTCGTCCAGGAACAGCACGACGTCGCCCTTGGTCGCGCGCACCCCGTGGTTGCGGCCCTCGGGGATGCCCACGTTCTCCGGCAGCCGCACCGTCGTGACGCCCTCGGGCAGCTCGGGCAGGTCCGCGCCGTTGCCGACCACGACCACCTCGACGTCCGCGCCCTCCTGCTCGAACACACTGGTGATCGCCCTGCGCAGCTCAGCGGGGCGGTTGCCCATGGTGAGCAGGACACAGGACAGCGTGGGCTGGATGGGACCGGACACCTCGGGACGGCTCCGTTCGGCTCGCGGCGCTCGGGAGCCCTCCTCCGCGGACGCGCCGGAGACCGGTGAGGACGGGATCACGGATGTGGCCATGCTTGCGACCGTTCAGTGGACGATGGACTTCGAGCAGGTTGACTCACGCCAACATTCGCACGAACAGACTAACGAGAGAATAAGAGAAAGGTGTACGGGACCGTGACGCGGGCAACACACACGGCCCCGTATGTGACAGTAACGTCACTGACGCGTTATTCCAGGCGTCGCGAGGCGACCACGCTCACGAAGTGGGCGAAACTCATCACCACGCCCACGACCGCGCACGCGACCACCAGCACCCGGGTCGCGGCCAGGTCGCCGAGGAAGGCGTCCACGACCGCCGCCACCACGACCAGCAGCGACAGTTCGACCGCCTGGATCACGCGGTGGACCTTCAGCGCGGAGGCCAGCCGCCGGGCCAGGCTCAGCCCGGACGAGCGCGGACGCATCGCCTCGGCCGTGACCTCCTCCGGCAGCCCCGCCTTGGCCCGGGCCACCACGACATTGTCCGTCTCGGCCTTGATCAGCGCGACACCGATCGCCGCGGCCATCCCGAGGATGACCCAGCCGCCCGGCTCGAACTCACCCTGGGCACGCACGCCCAGGCCGATGAGCAGGGCGATCTCCGACACGTAGTGGCCGATCCGGTCCAGGTAGATCCCCGCCACGCTGGTCCGCCCCGTGTACCGGGCGACCTCGCCGTCGGAGCAGTCCAACAGGAGGTAGACCTGCACCAGCAGGGCCGCGAGGATCGCCGACCACAGCCCGCCGAAGGCCACGACCACCCCGGCCAGGACACCGAACACCATCATCAGGTAGGTGATCGGGTTCGGCGGGACGCGGAGCCGGACGAACAGCGTGCTCAGGTAGGGCGAGACGTCCCGCATGTAGTAGCGGCCGGCCCAGTGCTCCTCGTTGACACGCTCCTTGATCCCCGCGGGCTGACCGCCCGCGCGGACCTCAGCGACCGACGGCTTCGACATAGTCCGCGACACTCCGCTTGATCTCGTCCTCGGAGAGGTTCAGGTGTTCAAGGATGGTGAAGCGGCCGGGACGCGTGCCCGGGGCGTGGACGACGGCACGCACGAAGGCCTCCTCGTCGAGCCCCACGTCGGTGGGGAGGATCGGCAGCTGGTGGCGGAGCAGGCAGGAGCGGATCTCCTCCAGCCGCCGCTGCGACCAGCCCAGGTGGCGCACCCGCAGGAAGGACGCGTACAGCGCGCCCAGCCCGGCGAGCTCGCCGTGGTTGCTGGTCCCCGGGTAGAGCTGGGTGACGGCGTGCAGGATCTCGTGGCACGCACCGCTGGCCGGGCGGCTGGACCCGGCCACCGACATCGCCATCCCGGACAGCACCAGGCCCTCGGCGAGCACGGCGAGGAAGGCGTCGGACTCGATCGAGTCGGGGCGGTGCAGGACCGCCTCGGCCGCGACCCGGGCGAAGGTGACCGCCATGCCGTCGACCGGCTCGTCGGCGACCCG
>NZ_ANBC01000046.1 GCF_000341125.1 Nocardiopsis lucentensis DSM 44048
CCACGTCGCCGATACCGGAGCGGACCAGGTGCGCGGGGGCGGCCTGGACGTAGTCGACGTCGATGACCACGGCGATGGGCATGGTCACGCCGATGGACGGCTTGCCGCCCTCGTGTTCGAGGGAACTGACCGGGGAGGCGATCCCGTCGTGCGCCAGGTTGGTGGCCACGGCGACCATGGGGATGCCCGCCATGGTCGCGGCGAACTTGGTCACGTCGATGGTCTTGCCGCCGCCGATGCCCGCGACCGCCTCGTAGGCGCCCGACCGCAGCTTCTTGCCGAGATCGGTGGCGGCGTCCACGGTGCCCTCGTCGACCTGGAACACCTCGCACTGGGGCAGGTCGAGGTCAGCGGCGATGTGCGCGCCCTGCCCCGGACCGACCGCGACCGCGATGCGGCCCTCGGTGGCGATCCGACGGTCGGCGAGCACGGACCCGAGGGAGGCGATGGCCCCCCGGCGCACGTCGATCGCCAGGGGGGAGGGGAGCATTCGCGCTAGTAGCGGCACGCGATCTCCCTCGCCTTGGCCAGGTCGTCGTGGTTGTCGACCTCGACCCACTGGACGTCGCCGATCGGGGCCACGGAGATCTTCTCTCCGCGGTTGACGAGCTCCTGGTAGCCGTCCTCGTAGTACAGCTGCGGGTCGCGCTCCCAGGTGGCCTTGAGCGCGTCGGCCAGGCGGGCGTCGAGCGAACCCTCGATGAGGGTGGCGCCGATGTACTCGCCCGCGGCGGTGGCCGGGTCCATCAGCTTGGTGATGGTCTTGATGTGGCCGCCCTCGTCGAGGGTCACCTTCATCTCCTCGTCGGCCAGATTTTTCACGTTGTCCACCGCGAGGAGGAGTTCCGGACCCCGCGCGGCGAGTAGCGTTTCCTCGACACTCACGGGGTGCACCGTGTCACCGTTGACGAGGAGGACGCCCTCGGAGAAGAACTCGCGTGCGGTCCACAGGGAGTAGGCGTTGTTCCACTCCTCGGCCTTGTCGTTGTAGCTGAGGGTGATCTTGACGCCGTGGCGCTCCTCCAGCGCCTCCTTGCGCTCCTCCACGGCCTCCGCACGGTAACCGACCACCACGACGACGTCGGTGAGCCCGGCGGCGGCGAGGTTGCGCAGCGAGATGTCCATGATGGTCGTCTCGCCGTCGACGGGCACCAGGGCCTTGGGCAGGGTGTCGGTGTAGGGGCGCAGACGCCGTCCCGCGCCTGCGGCGAGAACCATTCCGAGCATGAGGGCGTGTTCCTCCTTAGTTCGGGGAGACGCCTCACGCCTCCCCGTTCGTTCCGGCGGCCGGTCGGCCCCCGTCCTCGTGGCCGGGTGGGGTCGTCCGAGGACCTCCCCGGTCCGTGTCGCCTCCGCGGGGGAACGCGTCGGCGGTCGTGCAGACCTCGGTCACGGGTGTCGCGCACCAGGAGCGCACGGCTTCGCGGACGAGCAGCACCACCAGGTATCCGGCGAGTGCCCCGTAGGCGGGTCCGAGCACGTGGAACGCGCCGCCGACCGCGATGACGAGCATCCGCCCGTCCCATCCGAGCGCCGCCCCGCGCACCCATGCGGGCCGTGCGACGCCGACGGAGGGACGTGCGACGTCGTCACGGTGGTGGCAGACGACCACCATCAAGAGTACGAACACCAGGGGACCGGGTACACCGGACGCCAGCCCCAGAACCGTCAGGTACCCGTACTCGGTGACGCGGAGGACGGGCGGCACGAGCCAGTCGAAGCGCCCGTCGTGCGGGTGCCCCGAGGCCAGACCGGACAGTAGCAGGGCAGCGACCGGTGCGAACAGGGTAATGCCTGCCAGCTGTCCCCGAACCGCCACGAGCAGTGTCGCGACGACGAGCAGTCCGGTGAGCGCCGGGAGCAGGGGTGCGACGGCCCCCGGGGCGACCCGACCGAGCAGCGCGCAGACGTGACTGTCGTCACGTAGCGCCCTCAGGTCGGGGACGGCGGCGCGCAGACGCTCGCGCGGCGCTCCGTCGGTGGCGTCCGCGAGTCGTTCGGTCACTTGCCCGCCTCCCGGGCGGTGGGGTCGACGAGTTCCCCGGTCACGGCCAGGGCGCAGCCGACGATGAGGGTGAGGAAGGCGACCCGCGCGTCCCAGGCCGTGGCCGCGACCGCGATGA
The DNA here is from genome assembly GCF_000341125.1 of Nocardiopsis lucentensis DSM 44048. Classification (GTDB taxonomy): domain Bacteria; phylum Actinomycetota; class Actinomycetes; order Streptosporangiales; family Streptosporangiaceae; genus Nocardiopsis; species Nocardiopsis lucentensis. Next base: position 2,124 of record NZ_ANBC01000046.1, read on the forward strand.
CCAGGAAGCGCGTGGGCTGGGTGAAGACCATGACCCGGCGGATCGCGATCGGCAGGGGCGCCCCCGCGGTGCGCGGAGGCCGGGTGTCGTGGTGTTCGGGGCCGTCGGACCGCGTGCGGTGGTCCGGGTCCTCCGTGGCGGTCGCCCGGGCGGACGCGTCGCCGAGCAGGCGCCCGGTGAGGCGCGGGTCGTTCTCCCGGGGCTCCCGGCGCGGAGGCGGCACGAGGCCGACCGTGAGCCCGCCGCGGCCGTCGGTTCCGCCGTTCGAACCCGGTGTGGAACCGTCGCCTTCGAGGGCGGCCTCCAGCCCGTGTCCGGGCGCGGCGGGCGCCGAACGGGCCACCAGGAACGCGTCCCGCAGCGCCAGGGCGATGAGCGCTCCGGCGGCCCACCCCCAGGCGCCCTGGACGCCCTCGGCGACCGCGCCGAGGGTGAGGCCGACGTAGACGACGTACTCGCGCAGCTGGCCGAGCATCGCGGCCACCCACATGGTGAGCGCGTCGCGGCGGTCGGCGCGGATGCGCGCACGGACGGCGTCGCAGAACAGCACGGCGCCGAGGAAGGCGGATCCGACGAGGCATCCGAGGGTGTCGGCCTGGGAGAACCAGACCGCCGCCGCGAGCGCCGCCAGGACGCTGATCCGTGTCACCCCGGACCGGGTGACGCTCCTGCGTTCCAACATCCGCGCGGTCGACCGCGCCACCGTGCCCTTGGCCATGGTCGTGCCTCCTCCAGCAGTACTGGGAGCCACCGTTTCTCACGGAGAGTAACCAATCAACCACTGACACGCACATAGCGCCTGTAAGACGTGGCGGGGCCCGAGCGGCCTCGTTTCGGGCATGCCCGGACAGACACGAGCGCACCACCGAAACAGGTCGGAGGTGCGCTCATCGCCGCGAAGACGGCCGTCGGGGGACGTCGGGCGGTCAGGCCGCCTGGCCGCCCGTGGGGCCTTCGCCGTCCTCGCGCCCGGCCTCGGCCGCGCGCTTCTTCTCCGCCTCGCGCTTCTTGCGCTCGGCGATCTCGACCTTGGTGTCCTCGTTGTAGGCGTCCAGGGCCGCCTCGATGTCGGTGTCCAGGGCGAGCCCGCCGCCCTTGATGTACAGGCCCCGGTTGCAGAACCTGCGCAGGTCCTTCTCACTGTGGGAGACCAGGACCATGGTGCGCTGGTTGGCCAGCATCCGGTCGATCGCCTCGTAGCACTTGCGTTTGAACGCCTTGTCGCCGACCGCGAGCACCTCGTCGACGAGCATGATCGGGTGCTCCAGCTGGGAGATCAGGGCGAAACCGAGCCGGACCTTCATCCCGCTGGAGTAGTGGCGCACCGGGGAGTCGATGAACTTCGGCTTGATCTCGGCGAAGTCGACGATCTCCTCGAAGCGCTCGTCGATCTCCTTCTCCGACATGCCGTGCAGCGAACCGACCAGATACACGTTCTCGCGACCGGTCAGGTTGTCGTTGAACCCGGCGCGCAGCTCCAGCAGCGGCGCGACCTTGCCGCGCACGTGGACCTCGCCCTCGTCGGGCATGAGCACCCCGGCGATGAGCTTGAGCAGGGTCGACTTGCCGGTGCCGTTCTTGCCGACGATGCCCACGCAGTCACCGCGGGCGACCTCGAAGGAGACGTCGCGCAGGGGCCAGAACTCGTCGCCCTCGGCGTTGGGGTCGCGCTTGGACCCGTGGATGAACATCTCACGCAGGCTGCGCTTGCGGCGCCGGTTCACGGCGAAGCTCACGCCGAGCCCCTTGGCCTCGATGACCGGTCCGCCGGTGCCCTCGGCGCCGTAGGTGGTCTGCGCCATCACAACTCCTTCAGGACGGACATCTCCAGGCGGCGGAACGTCCAGTATCCGATGATCAGCATCAGGACGGAACCCACCACCGAAGAGGTCAACGCCAGGGTGGTCGGCGTGAGTTCCTCGAACCCAGCGAACCACACCGTCCGGTGCATCTGGAAGATCCCCATCAGGGGGTTGAGCTGGAAGACCGTCGCCGCCCAACCCGGAACGTCCTCCGAGTCCAGCACCATGGCGGCGGGGAAGAGGATCGCCGACCCGTAGAAGAGCAGACGCGTGAGGATGCGCGTCAGGCGCTCCACGTCGCGCAGCAGGACGTTGACCGAGGACAGGAACAGGGTGACGCCGAGGCCGAACATGAACGTCAGCACGACCGCCAGCGGCAGCCACAGGAGCAGGCCCCCGACCGAGGGGCGCCCGCCGAGCGCGAACACGAAGACCAGCAGGACGGGCCAGGTCAGCAGGTACTCGACGAACTTGGTTCCCACCGTCGCCAGGGGGAAGATCTCCCGCGGCACCTTCATCGTGGTGATCAGCTTGGAGTGCGTGATCATCGCCCGGGGGGCCTCGCCGAGGATCTGACCGAACGTCGTCCACGGCAGGATGCCCGCGACCAGGAACAGCAGGAAACCGCCGTAGGCCCCGGCGTCGGCCGGCATTCCCCGGTTCGCCTCGAGGATGACGCCGAAGACGAAGAAGTAGACCAAGGTCATGGCCATGGGTTCCAGCATCGTCCAGGCGTACCCGAGTACGGACTGCTGGTACTTGACCTTCAGGTCGCGCCGGACCAGGAGGCCGACGACCTTCCGGTGCTCCCAGACGGCCAGCGTCCTTGACGCCACCGCCACCTCCAAGGGTTGATTCACGTCCGGGTGCCGAAGGTCTCCGGACGGGCGTGTAGGTACTCACCTGCGCGCACCGGGCCGACATTCGCGGTCCCGCCCCCACCGGCCCACGGCACGGTGGGGGCGTGTCCGAGCGAGTGGGGGATGTCGCGGACCGCGCCCGGCCTCGCGACCGTGTCAGAGATGAGGAGGTCCGGGCCGGGCACGCCATACAGGCGTCCATAGGGTACCGCCGGGAACGACGGGTCGAACCACCGGCCGGGTGCGCATCGCGGGTGTCCGGTAGGGCATGCTCGGTGGATGCTACCCGTGGCGAGCGGCGTATCCAGTGCGGCTCTCGCAAGGCCGAAGAGGGAGTAAGGGTGGGGGTCCTTTCGACTGATGAGAACGCCGCGAGAGTTGTGCTGGGGCGTCGCGCAGCAGGGTGTGTATCCGCTGAGCATGCCCTAAGGTCGGCGACTGGATTCCCCGTACGCGCTCCCCGAGTGCGCGCACGCGTCCCGAGAAAGGCGAAGAGATGTCCGCAGCTCCGCGCGTGATCGCCGCGGTCCTGGCCGGAGGGGTGGGCTCGCGCATGGGCGCGGCCACGCCCAAACAGCTGCTCCCGCTGGCGGGACGGCCCATCATCGAGCACTCGGTCGCCGCCTTCGAGGCCTGTCCCGAGGTGGACGAGATCGTCGTCCTGATGGTCGCCGAGCACGTGGGCCGGGTGGAGGACATCGTCGCCGACGCCGGGTTCACCAAGGTCAGCCGGGTACTGCCGGGCGGCGCCACCCGGACCGAGACCTCCTACGCCGCTCTGACGGCGATGGCGTCGGCCGCCGACACCGACCTGGCCCTGCTGCACGACGCGGCGCGGCCGCTGCTGCGCCCGGCCACGGTCACCGCGTGCGTGTCGGCACTGGGTGAGGCGGGCGCGGTCGGAGTGGCCGTGCCCAGCACGGACACGACCGTGCGGGTGGCCCCCGGCCGGACCGGCGGGGAGGCGATCGTGTCCGTCCCCCCGCGCGCCGAGCTGCGGCGGATGCAGACCCCGCAGGGGTTCCGGCTGGGTGTGCTCCGCCGCGCCTACGAGCTGGCGATGGCCGATCCCGGGTTGGTCGCCACCGACGACTGCGGGGTGGTGCTGCGGTATCTGCCCGAGGAGGAGGTCCGGATCGTGCCGGGTGACGAGGGCAACATCAAGGTGACCAACCCGGGCGACGTCGAGATCGCCGAGACCCTGCTGCGCCGGACCGGCGCCCGGGCCGGGAGCGCCGGCGAGGAGGCGGCGCGATGAGCGGGCTGTTCACGCCGACCGAGGTGATCGGCCACCGGGGCGCCGGGCGCGGCGTGGTCGACGAGGCCGCCGAGAACTCTCCTGCCTCCTACGCGGCGGCGGCCGGGGCCGGGGCCGACTGGGTGGAGATCGACGTGCGGCGCACGGCCGACGACGCCCTCGTCCTGTACCACGACGCGTCCCTGGCCGACGGGCGGGCGATCGTGGACCTGACCGCCGAGGAGTGCGCGCGGGCGGGGCTGGCCGGTCTCGAGGAGGGGCTGGCGGCGATCCCGTCCGGGGTGGGTGTGGACGTGGACGTCAAGTCGGTGATGGAGGACGCGGTCGACGCGCCGTCGCGCCGCACGGTGGCGCTCCTGCTCCCCCACCTGCGTCGGGAGGCCCGACGGCGCCGCGTGTTCGTGTGCTCCTTCGACCCCGGCGTCCTGCTCGCCGTGCGTGAGGGCGCTCCGGAGGTGCCGACGGCGTGGATGCCCTATGTGCGCAACCCGCTGGACCAGGCGGTGGCGGGAGCCGCGGGGATGGGCTGCCCGATCGTGGCGATCGACGCGCGCTCGCTCGGCCGGACCGGGGACGCGCCGCGGCCCGGCCGTCGTTCGGTGGCCCACACCGTCGACCTGGCGCACCGCGCCGGGCTGGAGGTGGTCTCGTGGTGCCCGGACCCGGTGGACGCGGCCCGGTTCGCCGAGGCGGGGATGGACGCCGTCGTGGTGGACGACGTGCCCGGAACGGTGTCGGCGCTCAAGGCGGCCGCGCGGGACTGACCGGGCGGGACGGGGTGAGCGCGCCCCGCATCGGAACGCCCGTGCCCCCGCCCGGCCCGGGGCTCAGGAACTCGTCGCGCGCGACGCCCGCGCGGTGCGCGAGTCGGCGCCGAGCCCGGGCGGGCTGGTGATGAACCCGACCCCCCAGGACATGTGCATCGTCGCGAGGGCCAGCGGGATCATCGGCGCGCTGGCGGCGGGCAGCCCCTTGGCGAGCGGCACCGACGCCGCCGTGACCAGGGCCAGGTAGGCGGCGGGCACGAGGAACAGCGGCCACCCGAACACGCCGCCGACCAGCCCGGCGACGATCCCCGCCACCGCGACGGGCGGGGCGAGGTAGCGCAGGTTGATCGTGCCCTTGTGCTGGCGGGCGACCACGCGCCGCCAGCGCCCGTAGTGGAAGTACTGCTTGGCCAACAGGCGCACGTTGCGCCTGGGGCGGTAGGAGACCCGCATGCGCGGCTGGAACCACACCGTTCCGCCGCTGACGCGGATGCGGTGGTTCATCTCCCAGTCCTGGGCGCGCAGGAACGCCTCGTCGTAGCCGCCGACCCGGTCGAGCGCCGACCGCTGGAAGACGCCCAGGTAGACGGTGTCCGCCGGACCGCCCTCGCCCCCGGTGTGGAAGCGCGCGTTGCCCACACCCACCTTGGAGGTCATCGCCGCCGCGACGGCCCTCTCCCACGGCGTGGTCCCCTCCGCGGCCATGATTCCGCCGACGTTGTCCGCCCCCGTCTCCCGCAACGTCTCCACGGCCACCCGCAGGTAGTCCGACGGCATCATCGCGTGCCCGTCGATACGGGCCACGATGTCGTGGCTGGAGGCGCCGATGGCGGCGTTGAGCCCGGCCGGGGTCCTCCCCGTGGGGTTGTCCACCACCTTGACCCGGGGGTCGGCGGCGGCGATCCCGTCGGCGACCTCGCGGGTGCGGTCGGCGGAGGGACCCACGCCCAGCACGACCTCGAGTTCTCCCGGGTACTCCTGGGCGAGGACGTGCTCCACCGCGGCGGCGAGGTGGCGCTCTTCGTTGAGGACGGGCATGACGACGGAGACTGGCGGCCAGGACACGGGCACTTCCCAAGGTCAAGACGTGTCGGGACTGGGGGTACGCGCGTCAACGGTACTGCACGCCCGGGGTCCGCTCCGCCGACCGCTTCCGGGGCCCGCAGGACCGGCCGCCGCGCCCGGAGGTTTCGGCCCGTTCATTCCGCCGTGAACGGTTCCCGCCCCGGCCGCGTCACACCCAAACGGGAGAACAACACGCCGGGGGTTGACATCCCGCGCCCTTCGGCGGATCGGGTGACAACCTAAGGATGATGGACACCGCTGCACGGGTGGGACGGGGACACCGATGAGCGACGACAACGCCGGTCGGCAGGGACCGCCGAAGGAGTTCCGGCGCAAGCGTTCCCAACCGCTCCCGCCCGACCAGCGCCGTTCGCCCCGGTCCGGCCGGGTGACGGTGCCCCCGGCCGCCGTGCGCCGCCGCCGGACCGGTCTGATGGTCATGGGGGCGCTGTCGACGCTGGTCCTGTTGGCCTCCGGCACGTCGTGGGCGATCACGGGGTGGATGTCCGGGGCGCTCAACCGCTTCGACGTGTTCGGAGCGCTCTCCGAGGACGGCCGTCCCCAAAGCGGCTCCGGCGGGCTCACCTTCCTGGTGATCGGTTCCGACGCGCGCGGGGAGATGAGCCGGGAGAACCAGGACGCGCTGAGCGTGGGCTCCGCGCCGGGCCGCCGGTCCGACGTCATCATGCTGGTGCGCGTCAACGACGACCGCGACCGCGTCAGCGTGGTCGGCATCCCCCGCGACTCGTGGGTCGACATCCCCGGCGAGGGCGAGGACAAGATCAACGCCGCCTACGCCTACGGGGGGCCGACGATGACCGTCCGGACCGTGGAGGCCCTGACGGACGTGCGCGTCGACCACTACGTCGAAGTGGACTTCGAGGGCTTCGTGGACGTGGTGGACGCCCTCGGCGGCATCGAGGTGTGCCTGCCCGAGGCGATCGACGACCCCAAGGCCCACCTGGACATGGCGGCGGGCACGCACGAGGTCGACGGCGCCGAGGCGCTGGCCTTCGCCCGTACCCGCGCCACCGCGCGCGGCGACCTGGACCGGATCGACCGCCAACAGCAGGTGCTGTCCGCCATGCTCGACCGGGCGATGAGCACCGAGACCCTCACCGACCCCGCGCGTCTGGCCGCGTTCCTGGAGAGCGCGCTGTCGTCGGTCACCGTCGACGAGGGGCTGGACGGGAGCTCGCTCAACGAGCTGGCGTACCAGTTGCGCGACCTGGACCTGGAGGAGGTCACGTTCACCCAGGTGCCCATCGCCGACATGAACCACTGGACTCCGCGCGGGGACGTCGCACTGCTGTGGGACGAGCCCGCGGCGCGCGACCTGTTCGCCGACGTCCGTGCCGACCGTCCCATCCGCGAGGGGGAACCGTCCGCGGACGCCTCCCCCGAACCGCCGGACCCGTCCGACATCCGGATCAGCGTGTTCAACGGGACCGCCACCCCGGGCCTGGGCGCGCGGACGGACCGCAACCTCGGCCAGGTCGGGTTCGACGTCATCACCCCGGCGGCCAACTGGGACCGCCGCGACCTGGCCACCACGCAGATCCGCCACGCCCCCGGGGACGAGGACGAGGCGGAGTTCGTCTCCGGGGTCTTCCCCGGTTCGGAACTGGTGGAGGACCGTGCCCTGGAGGACGAGGTCCAGGTCGTCCTCGGCTTCAACTACACGACGTTCAACGCCCCCGAGCTCCCGGAGCCCACACCGGAGGAGACGTCGGCGGAGGACGGTCCGCTGGCCACGACGACCGCCCGGGAGAACATCTGCGGGTGAGCCCCGAAGGAAGGTGACCCGTGCTCCGCCGTGTCCGCCGCGACGGCGTCGACGGCGTTCGCTGGGAGGGCGACGGCGCGAAGCCCGGCCGGGAGGGCCCGCGGGGCACCCGAGGCCCGCTGTGACCGACACCATCGGGGCGGAGCTGCGGGCCCTCGACGACGACGGCCGCTGACGCCTTCCTCGTCCGGCCCGGCGGACCACCGAACCCGACCCGGTGCATATCGCCCGCTTCGCACCGGTAACCTGTGCGCCTGACTGTTCACGCCCTGTTGGGGCACACGCCACACCCCGGCGCGTAGGGTGATGCGACCCCAATGCAGCACCCGTCGGTCCCAATGTCCGTTTTCTGCCCCCACCCGGGGTGCTGACCACATCAAACGGGCACAACCAGCACACGAGCGCGAACGGCAAGCACGGAAGGACTCCACCAGTGGTCGAAGCGGAACGAATGCGCGTCTCGGTCATCGGCACCGGCTACCTCGGCGCCACGACGGCGGCCTGTCTCTCGGAGATGGGCTTCGAGGTTCTCGGACTCGACGTCGACGAGGCCAAGATCGACCTGCTCCGCTCCGGTCGCGTCCCCTTCTACGAGCCCGGGCTCGACGAGCTGCTCACCGCGAACCTGCGGACCGGTCGACTGTCCTTCACGACCTCCTACGCCGAGGCCGCCGAGTTCGCCGACCTCCACCTCATCTGCGTGGGCACGCCCCAGCGCGACGACTCGGGGGCGGCCGACCTCACCTACGTCCACTCCGCGATCGACCGGCTCGCCCCCCACCTGACCCGCCCCACGGTGGTCGTCGGCCGCTCCACCGTTCCCGTCGGCACCGCCGCGACCCTCACCGCCCGCCTGCGCGAGCTCGCCCCGGTCGGCGAGGAGGCCGAGCTCGGCTGGAGCCCGGAGTTCCTGCGGGAGGGCTTCGGCGTGGAGGACACGCTGCGGCCCAACCGGATCGTGATCGGCACCGACTCCCCGCGCGTGGAGAAGGCCGTCCGCGAACTGTGGCGGCAACAGGTCGACGACGGCGTCCCCTTCCTGGTGACCGACCTCCAGACCGCCGAGCTGGTCAAGGTGTCGGCCAACGCCTTCCTGGCCACGAAGATCTCCTTCATCAACGCCATGGCCGAGGTGTCCGAGGCGGCCGGCGCCGACGTCATCCAGCTGGCCGAGGCGCTCTCCCACGACGACCGCATCGGCGGCAAGTTCCTCGGCCCGGGCCTCGGCTTCGGCGGTGGCTGCCTGCCCAAGGACATCCGCGCGTTCATGGCGCGCGCCGACGAGCTCGGCGTGGAGCCCGCCCTGTCCTTCCTGCGCGAGGTGGACGCGATCAACCAGCGCCGCCGGGCACGGACGATCGACATCGCGCGGCAGCTCATCGGCGACGGTTTCGCCGGGCGTACGGTGACGGTCCTGGGCGCCGCGTTCAAACCCAACTCCGACGACATCCGCGACTCGCCCGCCCTGGACGTGGCCTCGACCATCGCCTCGCTGGGCGCACAGGTGACGGTGTACGACCCCGCCGCGCTGGACCGGGCCCGCGAGGCCCACCCGGAGCTGCGGTACGCCCCCTCGATGCTGGAGGCGGCGCGCGGCGCCGACGTGGTCCTGCTGCTCACGGAGTGGGCGGAGTTCCGCGAGGCCAACCCGGACGAGCTGGCCGAGGTGGTGGCCGCCAAGCGGATCGTGGACGGCCGCAACGCGCTCGACCCGACCTACTGGCGCGCCTCGGGATGGACCTACCGGGCCCTCGGGCGCCAGTAGCCCACCCGCCCCCGTCACCCCGGTCGACGCCTGACAGCACCCCCTTCCCCCTCCCCGCCTTTTCCGGGCACCCCTTCATCGAGGCGCCGCGACCGGCCGGTCCCATCGGATCAGCCGGTCGTTCTCCTCCTTTTCCGTGCGTTCCTCCTCCCGCCGGGATCCCCCGTGGTTCACTACTTTCCGTAGTGTTTCCGTGACGTCCGGCGCTGCCTGGGCGTCCGAGCATCGAACGGAGCCCGATGGTGAAGATCGCACCGGTGGTCGGCACGGCCGTCGCCCTCCTCCTGGTCGGGGCGCCCGCCGCCCACGGGGAGACCGCTCCGGAGCGGCCCGCGCCGGCGGCCGCACGGGAGTGTCCGCCGCTCGACCCGCCGCCCGCTCCCGGGGACCTGGAGACGTACGTGTGCGGCGACCGCCGCCTGGGGCCGGCGGAGCTGCCCGGGCAGGGGCCGGTCGCCGTCCTGGTCGAGGGGTACGCACCGCTCGGCGGCCTGTCCCCCGTCGAGTTCCTGGACCGGTGGTGGGTGGAGGACCAGGTGGACCCGGAGACCGGCGAGACCTGGAGCGGCTGGGACTACCCCGAGCACAACGGCTTCGTGGTGGTGGACGGCGAACCGGTCAACGAGCTCCGGACACTCGAACCCGGGGCGATGCTCGACCGCTTCGGCTCCCCGTGGGGCACGTTCATGGCCCCGGCGGGTGACCCGTACCAGGCGCGTGCCCTGCCGCCGGACTCCCTCAACACCTGGCCGGACGGCCCCGAGCACAACTACAACTGCTACGCGGTCACGACCGGGATCACCGCCCTGGTGGGACCGATCGCCCCGCACTTCGAGCAGCCCGGTGGCGGTGAACAGCTGCTCGTGCCCGCCGAGGAGATCCCGGAGAGGGACGGCGACGGGTTCGTTGCGGTGAACGAACTGCTGGAGTGGGACTACCTGGAGCGACGCCCGGCCGAGGAGTGCGTGCCGAACGACCGGTACTACCTGGCGGGCTGACCCCGTACGGGCGGGGTGCGCCGGGGCCTCAGGCCCCGCGCGACTCCCGCCCGCCCGCCTCGGCCGCGACGACCGGGGACCGCGCCTCCTCGCCGATCCCGGCGGGCAG
>NZ_ANBC01000047.1 GCF_000341125.1 Nocardiopsis lucentensis DSM 44048
GCGCGACCCCGGCCAGGGCCGATGCCCCGGTCATGGCGCTCGCCGAGAGCCCGCTCGTGTAGGCCGCGAAGGCGGTGTCCAGCAGCTCCCCCGCCTCGGGAGCCGCCAGTTCGCCGGCCGCGGCCACGGCTCCGGTGACGGTCTCCGTCGCGGCGGATCCGGCCTCCGGCGACTCCTGTTCCATCGTCGCGCGGTAGATCGCCGTGGACACCGTGCCGAGGGTCGCGATGCCCAGCGCCGCGCCGAGTTCGTGGCTGGTCTCGGAGATGCCCGCCGCCGACCCCGCGCGCTCCGGCGGCGCGGTGGCCAGGACCAGCGTGTTGGCGATGGTCGACACGACCCCGACGCCGAGCGTGACCACCGTGTATCCGCCGACGAACACCGGCAGGCCGGTGTCGGGACCGACCGACCCGACGATCGCGAACCCGGCCGCCGACGTCAGCAGGCCCGCCGAGACCAAGGGCGCCGGGCGGACCCGTCCGGCCAGCGCGCCCGTCCCGGCCGCGCCCAGGAAGGTACCGACGAAGGTCGGCAGCGCCCACAGAGCGGCGGCCAGCGGGCTGAGGCCGTGCACGGTCTGGAGGAAGGTGAAGGTGAGCAGCCCCAGTCCGGCGGCGGCGAAGGAGACCACGGCGCCCCCGCTGACGGCGGCGGCGAAGGCGGGCCTGGCCAGCAGGGAGAGGTCGATCAACGGGTGCTTCGCGCTCCGCTGGCGCCACGCGAACAGCGCGAGGAACGCCGCTCCCGCCCCGAGGGAGGCCAGGGCCGGGGCGTCGGCGCCGTGCTCGGCGAACCGCTTGAGCGCGTGGACGAGGCCGAGGACGGCGACGAGCGAGGTGCCCGCGCCGAACAGGTCGAAGGAGGCCGAACCGGGGTCGCGGGATTCGGGGACGGTCCACGGAGCCGCCGCGAGCAGGAGGAGCATGAAGGGCAGGTTGACGAGGAAGACCGAACCCCAGGGGAGGAACTCCATGAGGACGCCGCCGAGGATCGGCCCGGCGACGGCCCCTCCGGTGAACGCGACCGTCCACAGCCCGACCGCGAGTCGGCGCCGCGCCCCGTCGGTGAACAGCGCGCGGATGAGGGAGAGCGTGGAGGGGGCGAGGGTCGCGGCGGCCGCCCCCAGCAGGACCCGACCCGCGATGAACAGTGCGGGTGAGGAGGCCAGCGCCACCAGTGCGGAGGCCGCCCCGAACAGCGCCGCACCGCTGAGCAGCAGGCGGCGACGGCCGATCCGGTCACCGAGGGAGCCCATGGTGACGAGCAGCCCGGCCATGACGAAGCCGTAGACGTCCATCATCCACAGCCACTGGGATCCGGTGGGGTCGAGGTCCTCGGCGATGGCGGGGGCGGCGACGAAGAGCACCGAGATGTCCATGGACACCAGCAGCGCGGGTATCAGCAACAGGATCAGCCCCACCCAGGTGCGGGCGGCGGGTCGGTCGTGGGTGCGCATGGCGATGATCGTACGTACGTCAAAATAGTCCGTCAATACGTACGTCCGTTCACATCGGCGGAAACCCGATCCTCCCCACCGGCCCGAGTCCAGCGATACGTACGTACGTCCTCCTGCTACCCTCCCCGCATGAGCCAACGCGAGGACCTGCTGGAAGGCGCGAAGAAGTGCCTGGTCGAGAAGGGTTACAGCCGCACGACGGCACGCGACATCGCCGCCGCGTCAGGGGCCCATCTGGCCTCCATCGGCTACCACTTCGGCTCCAAGGACAACCTCATGAACACCGCCGTGCTGGAGGCGGCCAGCGAGTGGGGCGACACCTTCGAGGCCGCCGTGCGCACGGCTGAGGCGAGGAATCCGCACGACCGGGCGCGGGCGCTCTTCGAGGCGCTGTTCGGCACCATCCCCGACCGCAGGCCGATGCTGCTGGCGAGCGTGCAGGCGGTCGCCCAGGCCCAGTTCGACCCCGACATCCGCGAGCGGCTCGACGCGGGGTACGCCCAGGCGCGCCTGTCCATGGCGGCCATCGTCCTCGGGGTCCCGGAGGAGGAGGTGGACGAGCACACCGCCGCCTCCCTCGGCTCGGTCGTGTACAGCCTGGTCAGCGGGTACGTGCTCCAGGCCGTGATCGACCCCGGCTCCCTGCCCACCGTCGACCAGGCCCTGGCCGGTCTGCGGACCCTCGCACCGGAACCCGGTGGGAACTGACCTTCGCACCGGCCTCGCGGACGGGAGGCGAACCACGCCCGCGAGGAGGACACGGGGATCCGCCCCGCCCGCGGCTCCGGCGAAGCGGGTGCCCGGCATCCGGAGAACCCGCCTCGCCGGACCGGGCTCAGGCGGTCACCTGGGTGATGCGGATACGGTTGCCGAACGGGTCGCGAAGGCCGCAGTCGATGCCGTACGGGCGCTCGGTGGGCTCCTCGGTGAACTCGACGCCGCGCTCCAGCAGCGTCTCGTGGGTCCTGCGGCAGTCATCCGTCGTCAGGATGAACCAGCCGCCGATCGCGCCCTTGGTCACCAGGTCGCGGACCTGCTCCGCCGTCTCCTCGGACATCCCCGGACCGCCCGGCCTCTCCAGCAGGATCTCCCGCTCGGGCTGGCCGGGGACACGGACGGTCAGCCACCGCATGGCCCCGAAGTCGATATCGGCGCCGACCTCCAGGCCGAGCTTGCCCACGTAGAAGTCGAGGGCCTCGTCCTGGTCGAGGACGAACATCTGTGAGTGCGTGATCGCGTTGAACATGTGTACGACTGTAGTGAGCAGGCCTGGAGAAGACTTATCCGAAACCGCTCAGTCGTCGGCCGGCGCGGAGGGCGCCCGACTCGGTCGCGCCCACGCCATCGTGAAGCACGTCGGCACGACCGGGGCCGCCGCCTCCCGCCGGAACTCCCTCGGTGACGTCCCGACGATGGCGCTGAACGTGCGGCTGAACGTCCCCAGGCTCCCGAAGCCGACCTCGAAGCAGATGTCGGTCACGCTGCGGTCGGTCGCGCGCAGCAGGAACATCGCGCGCTCGACGCGGCGGCGCTGGAGGTAGCGGTGCGGGCTCTCCCCGAAGGTGGCCCGGAAGGTGCGTGAGAAGTGCGCCTCGGACACGTGGGCGATCCGCGCCAGGGCCGGAACGTCCAGGGGCTGCGCGTAGGCGCGGTCCATCGCGTCCCGTGCCCGGAGCATGCGGCGGTTGCTGTCCTCCACTGCGCGGTTCATGCGACCATCATGCCCCCGCGCCCGCTGTGCCCACGCCGCCCCGTTCCCCGCACTCGACGCGGACGACGAGACGGCCGCCCGGGACAGGACCCGAACGGCCGTCATCACATGGTCGGTCCGCCGATCGGCACCGGCCGGTCAGCGCCCGAGGCCGAACCCGGCGGGTTTGCCGTCCTCGGCGACCTCCCGGCGCAGCCGCTCGCCCTTGGCGTAGGCCTGGGACCTGAGCCCCTCCTGGAACCGGGTCATCCGCTCGGACAGCTCCGGGTCACCGGCGGCCAGCATGCGCACGGCCAGCAGGCCGGCGTTGCGGGCGGCGCCCACCGCCACGGTCGCCACCGGCACGCCCGCGGGCATCTGCACGATCGACAGCAGCGAGTCCATGCCGTCCAGGTACTTGAGCGGTACCGGGACGCCCACCACCGGGAGGGTCGTCACCGACGCGAGCATGCCCGGCAGGTGGGCCGCGCCGCCCGCTCCGGCGATGATCACCTTCAGGCCGCGGTCGGCCGCCTCCGTCCCGTACTGGATCATCTCGTGCGGCATCCGGTGCGCGGAGACGACGTCGGCCTCGAAGGGGACGTCGAACTCCCGCAGAGCGTCCGCGGCCTCACGCATCACCGGCCAGTCGGAGTCCGATCCCATCACGATCCCCACGGCGGGGCCCCGCCCGTTGGCGCTGTCGGTCACTGGTCGTCTCCTCGAAGGTAGTCGGCGGCGTCGCGGGCGCGCTCCAGGAGGTCCCGGTAGTCGTCGCCCGTGACGGTGACGTGCCCGATCTTGCGGCCCGGACGCACGTCCTTGCCGTAGAAGTGCACCTTCACCTCGGGGTCCTTGGCCATGACGTGCAGATAGCGGCGGTAGACCTCGGGGTCCCCACCGCCCAGCAGGTTGGCCATGACGGTGTAGGGGGCCGTGGTGCGCGGGGCGCCCAGCGGCAGGTTCAGCACCGCGCGCAGGTGCTGCTCGAACTGGGACGTACGGGCGCCCTCGATGGTCCAGTGGCCGGAGTTGTGCGGGCGCATCGCCAGCTCGTTGACGACCACGCCGTCCGCGGTCTCGAACAGCTCCACGGCCAGGACGCCCGTGACGTCCAGGGCGTGCGCGATCTCGATCGCCAACTCCTGGGCCCGGGTGGCCTTCTCCTCGTCGAGGCCGGGAGCGGGGGCGATCACCTCGTGGCAGATGCCGCCGCGCTGCACGGTCTCCACGACCGGGTACACCGCGACCTGCCCGTGCGGGGAGCGGGCCACCTGGACGGCCAGCTCCCGGGAGAAGGCCACCTTCTCCTCCACCAGCAACGGGACCTCCTCCTGGACGGCGCGGTCGACGACCTTCGCGGCCTCCGCGGGGCCGTCGACGATCCACACGCCCTTGCCGTCGTAGCCGCCGCGCGCCGCCTTGAGCACGACCGGCCAGCCCGTGTCCTCGGCGAAGGCGCTCACGTGGTCGGCGGTGGTGACCGGACGCCAGCGCGGGGAGGGCGCGCCGAGTTCGGCCATCCGGGTGCGCATGCGCAGCTTGTCCTGCGCGAAGCGGAGGGCGTCGCGGCCCGGGCGCAGCAGGCCGCCCGCCTCCTCCACGGCGCGCAGGACGGGTTCGGGTACGTGTTCGTGGTCGAAGGTCACCACGTCGCAGGCCTTGGCGAAGGCCAGGACGTCGTCCAGCCCCCGGTCGTCCCCCAGGGTGACGTCACCGCAGACCAGGGCGGCGCTGTCGGTCGGGCTGGCGGCCAGGACCGAGAAGTCCACTCCCAGTCCGATGCCCGCTTGGTGAGTCATCCGGGAAAGTTGTCCGCCTCCCACCATTCCGACACGGGGGACAGTGCGGTTACGCTCGCTCACAGTTCCTCAACTCATGCTCGTCCACCGCGGTGACGGGACGGCTCCGCGCGATGCGGAACCTGGCCGTTTCGGCTCGGAACCCGCGGCCGGGGTCCTGCTCCAGTCCCCGGCTAGAGTCTAGGGCGTGCCCGCTCCGTGCCCCGAGGGCCCACCCCCGCCCCAGGTGAGCGGCCCGCCGGGCCGGGACACGAGACGAGCAGACCCCCAGACCGACGGGAGATCCAGTCCGTGCGTGAGTTCCTCCAGCGGCGCCCCCGGGTCGCCAGGCTCACCGCCGAGGTGGGCCGGTTCGGCTCCGTGGGGGCCATCGCCTACGTGGTCCAACTCGGTGTGACCAACCTCCTGTGGGGGGTCGGCACGGACCCCCTCGCCGGCCAGGTGGTCGGCACCGCGTGCGCGATCGCGATCGCGTTCGTCGGCAACCGGTTCTGGACCTACCGGGACCGGGCGCGCACGGGGTACGCGCGCGAGACGGTGCTGTTCCTGGTGATGAACGGGGTGGGGATGCTCCTCCAGCTCGGCTGCCAGGGTTTCGCGGTGTACGTGCTGGCGTTGGAGGGCCAACTGGCGCACAACGTCGCGGGGAACGTCGTCGGTGTCGGGCTGGGCACGCTGTTCCGGTTCTGGTCCTACCGGACGTGGGTGTTCCCGCCTCAGGAGCCGATCGTGTGGGAGGGCTCCGACGAGGCGGTACGGAGCCGGGCCTCGAGCCCGTCGGGTGCGGATCCGGCACGGAACCCGAACCTCTGACGGTTCCCCTCCTCGGCGACGCGCGCCGTGGTGAGGAACCGGATCGTCGGTCCCGGGTGCGACACTGACCGCGTACCCGACGACCCCACAGCGGAGAACCGATGACGACGGACCCACGCCCCGCGACCACCGCGACCGCCGGCATCGTGCGGGGGGTGCGCGACGACCAGCTCACGTACCCCACCCCGTGTACCGGTATGACCGTCGGCGCGCTCCTGGACCACCTCGACGGCCTGTGCGCGGCCTTCACCGCGGCGGCGGTCAAGGAGTTCGGCGCGGCCGACGACGCTCCCCCGGTCCCGGACGCGTCACGGCTGGCCCCGGGCTGGCGCACGCGGATCCCCGCCCGGCTCGACGGACTGGCGCACGCGTGGCTCCGGGAGGCGGCCTGGACCGGCATGACGCGGGCGGGCGGTCTCGACTTCCCGGCCGCGGACGCCGGAGCCGTCGCGGTCGACGAGGTCCTCGTCCACGGCTGGGACCTGGCCGTCGCGACCGGTCAGGCCTTTCCCGGTGACGATCCCGCGCTGGCGGAGGCGGTGCGGACGGCCCACGGCTGGGGGGGGG
>NZ_ANBC01000048.1 GCF_000341125.1 Nocardiopsis lucentensis DSM 44048
CCCGGCCTGTTCGGGCCGCCGGTGGTCGTGGCGGACGACGCGTCCCTGTTCGAACGGTTGCTCGGGTTGACCGGCCGGGACCCCTCCTGGCGCCCGGACGGCGACTGAGCCCCGGCACCGGCGCCGCCCGCTGAGCGGGTGCCCTCAGGCCCGCGCGACCGCGCTCGTCCGGCGCAGACCGGCGCGCCGGGCGAACCACGTCACCGTCAGGGCGTAGCTGACCATCACCCCCACCGCGAGGGCCAGCCCGAACGGGCCGCCCATCCCCGGCGGTCCGGCGCCGATCACGACCCCCGTGCCGATCGCCGCCGTCCGTCCCTCCAGCACGCACAGGACGAGCTGGACGAGGCCGTTGACCAGGTGCAGCCCGATCGCCGCCTCCAGGCCTCCGGTGCGCCAGGTCAGCCACGCCGTGCTGGTTCCCATGACGGTGAGCGTCGCCGTGGTCCACACGTCGCCGGGGTAGGCGGAGGCGTACAGGGCGGCGAACAGGGTCCCGCTCGCGAGGATCGCCGGGGCGGGCGAGCGCAGCACCCGGGCCACCGCCCGGTCTCCGCCGGGGCCGTGGGCGGGCGCGCCCAGTGAACCGACCCACTGCATGACCAGGCCCCGCAGGGTGACCTCCTCGGCCACCGACTGGAAGGGCACCAGCAGCAGGATGACGAGGATCGACACCGACACCGCCGCCACCTCGGCCCCGCTGGACGCGCCGCCGGACATCGTCCCCGTCCGGAAGTCGTCCGACAGCGGCAGGTAGAGCAGCACGCTCACGGCGACGGGGACCACGGCCAGGGCCACGCAGCGCCCCAGCCACGGCCACCTCATCCGCCCCTCGACCGACATCAGCGTGCCCACGCGGCGCCACTGCACCACCCGTACGACGAGCAGCACGATCGGGATGAGCAGCGCGGCCGAGACCAGGCCGATCGCCAGGCTCGCGATCTCCCCCACCCGGACCGAACCCGTACCGAGTCCGCCGCCCTCGGCGAGGGCGACGATCGTCAACGCCAGGGCGACGGCGACCCAGAGGAAGAACAACAGGAACGCCAGGACCAGGAGCGACAGGGGCGGCACCCACCAGCGGTATCGCGAACCGCGCGCGAGTCTGTGATAGGGCTCACCCTCCGGCGCCTCGGCGGGGGCGAACCCGCTGGTCCGCACCGGTCGGGGCGGCGGCCAGGCCCACACCGCGGGATCCGGGTTGACCGCCGGATGCCCTCCCGGAGGCGTCAACCGCCCTCCCCCAGGCGGTCCCGCCCAGGTCTGCTCATGGGTCCACGCACCATCAGCCCGCCCCTCCGGCCCCTCAGGGGCGGCGGGCCAGGACGAACCAGGCGGTGGTGGCGCATTTCCCATGGTGCGCAGAGACTACTATCCGGGCTTGTATTGCCAGCGTTAAGGGCACGCCGTTAACGCCTGGTCACGGTATGGACCGACCCTTCCGGACCCCTGTTCGACACCCCTCGGGCCGACCCCGCCCGGACCCGCGCGCCCCGCCGTCGCCCCGGAATAGGTCCGTGGCCGCCCCCCGTTGCAACGGATGGCAGGTGGGAGAGACGCCACAGGCCAAGATCCCGTTCCGCTGACCTACGATTGGGTACATGTCCTCCACACCATCCACCGAGCAGGTGCACAAGGCCCTGGCCACGGTGCAAGACCCGGAGATCCGCCGCCCCATCACCGACCTCGGCATGGTCAAGAGCGTCGACATCGCCGACGACGGTGCCGTGCGCGTCGGCATCTATCTCACGGTGGCCGGTTGCCCCATGAAGGGCCGTATCGAGAAGGACGTGACCGAAGCGGTGACCAAGGTCGCCGGGGTCACCTCCGTCGCGGTCGAACTCGACGTGATGAGCGACGAGCAGCGCAAGGAACTCCAGACCAAGCTCCGCGGCGGCCAGGCGGAGAAGGAGATCCCCTTCGCCAAGCCGAACTCCCTGACCAGGGTCTTCGCCGTCGCCTCGGGCAAGGGCGGGGTCGGCAAGTCGTCCGTGACCGTCAACCTCGCCGCCGCCATGGCCGCCCAGGGCCACAAGGTCGGCGTGGTCGACGCCGACATCTACGGCCACTCGGTGCCGCGCATGCTCGGCGCGTCGGACTTCCCGACCAAGGTCGAGGACATGATCCTCCCGCCGACCGCGCACGACATCAAGGTCATCTCGGTCGGCATGTTCACCCAGGGGAACCAGCCGGTCGTGTGGCGCGGCCCCATGCTGCACCGCGCGCTCCAGCAGTTCCTCTCCGACGTCTTCTGGGGCGACCTCGACGTCCTGCTGATGGACCT
Source organism: Nocardiopsis lucentensis DSM 44048 (assembly GCF_000341125.1). Lineage (GTDB taxonomy): Bacteria > Actinomycetota > Actinomycetes > Streptosporangiales > Streptosporangiaceae > Nocardiopsis > Nocardiopsis lucentensis. The sequence goes on from NZ_ANBC01000048.1 coordinate 2,285, forward strand.
GCCCCCGGGCACCGGTGACATCGCCATCTCCGTCGCGCAGCTCCTGCCGTCGGCCGAGCTCCTCGTGGTGACCACTCCGCAGCAGGCCGCCGCCGAGGTCGCCGAGCGCGCGGGCGCCATCACCGCCCAGACGCACCAGCGCATCGCCGGTGTCATCGAGAACATGTCGTACTTCGTCCCGCCGGAGGGCGGCGAACCGCTGCACCTGTTCGGCGAGGGCGGCGGTCGAACCGTGTCCGAGGCGCTGACCAAGACACTCGGCACCGACATCCCGTTGCTGGGCCAGGTTCCTCTGGACACCCGCCTGCGTGAGGGCGGCGACGAGGGCAAGCCCCTCGTCCTGACCGACCCCGACGCCGAGGCCAGCACGGTGATCTCGTCGATCGCCGAGAACCTGGTCGGCAAGCCGCGCGGGCTGGCCGGTATGCAGCTGGGCATCTCTCCCGCCGGTCGCTGATCCGTGCTTGTTCTGGGCCCGCCGCTTCGCTTCGGCCCGTGTTCGAGCGACCGTTCCCGGAGGCCGGACCGCTCCGGCTGGTGAACGGCCGGGCCGCGGGCACGACAGCGGCGCTCCGTGGAAGTGGGCGACGTGGAAGGAGGCCCCGGAACCGCGTTCCGGGGCCTCCCGTCGTCTCCGTGTTCCTCGGCCGGGCGTCAGTCGTTGGAGGAGCCGAGCACGATCGTGGCCGTCTCCTGGTCGCCGTCGCGCTCGTAGACGACGTCGATCTCGTCTCCTGGGGAGCGGTCGCGCAGCATGGCGAGCAGCTCCTGCCCGGAGTTCACCCGGCGCCCGTCGAAGGACGTGATCACGTCGCCCGGTTCCAGACCCGCCTCGTCGGCCGGGCCGCCGTCCTCCACCGCGCCGGAGCCGTCCGCGATGACCGCGCCCGCCGTGGGGCTCTGGAGGTCGAGTTCCACACCGATGTCGGCGTAGGCGGTCGACTCGTTGCCGATGAGCCGCTCGACCACGCTCTGCGCCTCGGAGGACGGGATCGCGAAGCCCAGGCCGATGTTGCCGGACCCCTCGCCCATGGAGCCGCCCATGGTGACGATCATCGAGTTGACCCCGATCACCCGCCCCTCGAGGTCGACCAGCGGTCCCCCGGAGTTGCCCGGGTTGATCGCGGCGTCGGTCTGGAGCGCGTAGAACCGGCTGGCGTTCTCCCCCTCGGGGCTGACCGGCCGGTCGGTGGCGCTGATGATGCCCTGGGTGACCGTGCCCGCCAAGCCCAGGGGCGCCCCGATCGCGATGACCTCGTCGCCCACGATGACCTCCTCCGAGTCACCGAACTCCAGCGGCTCGACGTCGATCGGGTCCGCCAGGGACAGCACCGCGAGGTCGGAGCTGGGGTCGGCGCCGACGATGGTCGCGTCGGACAGGCTTCCGTCGCTGTACTCGATCTGGATGCCGTCCTCCTCCAGCACCGAGGACACGTGGTCGTTGGTGACCACGTAGTCTCCCTCGATGACGAAACCCGAGCCGCCTCCGGGCACGCTGGGGTTGGCGCTGCCGATGTACACGACGCTGGGGCTCACACGTTGGGCGACGCCCGCGATGGTGTCGGGGTCGCGCTGGGGTGCCTCGGGCGGCGGCTCGTTCATGACGGGCCCCTCGTCCTCGGGCGCGGCCTCCTGACCGGACGCCGGACTGAACAGTGAGCCCGCGACCCCGCCCGCGCCACCGGCGATGAGGGCCACGACGAGCATGCCGGACAGCGCCATCCACACGGGCACGCCGCGCCTGCGCCTCTCGGTCCCGAACTGCCGCGGAACCTGGCCACCCGTCGGGCCCGGTTGGGCCAGGACCTGCTGGGTGTGGAACTGCTGTCCCTGGGGCTGCTGTCCCTGGGGCTGCTGTCCCTGGGGCTGCTGTCCCTGGGGCTGCTGTCCCTGGGGCTGCTGAGCCGTGGTGGCGAACTGCGGGGGCTGGTTCGGCTGCGCCTGTCCTGCCTGTTGACCGTGTGCCCCCTGTGATCCCTGTGCCACCTGCTGCTGAACCTGGGGCGTCTGCTGGTGGATCATCCGCGTCGCCTGGACGGGCTGGGGCTCGATCTGGCCGGTGCCGCCCGGTGAGGGCCGGCCGTACGGATGCGCGGCGGCCGGGTCTTGCTGGATCCGTCGCGGTGCCGGGTTCGGCGGGGTTGCGGATGGGTCTCCCGGGCCTGGGGACGGGGTGGGGTTCATGGGATCTCCGCTGCCGGGGGGCGAGGGCTGGGGGGAGGCGTTGCCGTGGCCGGGGGGACCGGCCGTCTGTCGGGGGGCCGCGGTCGCGGTGGGAGCGCGCGCGGGCGGGGAGGCACCGGCGAGAGCGCCCTCCTCCCGGTTCGCGTGCTCGGGGTGGGTGGGGGACCGGTGGTCCCCGGGGATCGGGGGCGGAGTGGCCGGAACCGGCCACTGGGGGAGCTCCGCAGGTTCCTGGCCCGAGGCGGACACCACGCTGTGCCCGCCCGGATCGGGGGGTGTGCCGCCGCTCGGCGGGGTGGCCGCGTCCGGCCCTGCCCCCCGCGCCGAACGGCCATAGTCCTCGCTCAAGACCTGCTCCGTACGTCTGTGTGGTCGGGGTCGGCGCACGGCGCGTCCGGGTGGGCGTCAGGGGAGCCCCCACCTGGACAGACCGCGCTGCACTCTGGCCCAGAACCCGGAGCCCTCGGGCTCCGGCAGCGCGGTCACCGCGGAGGAGGCCAGACCTGCGGGTGCGTCCGCGAGAACCGTGAAGACGAACCCGTCGGACTGCCACACGCTCTGGTACTGACCGACGTCACCGCCGAAGATCGTGTCATGTTGTGTTGTGACGTCACTTCCCCCCGTTCCGGTTCCGGCGTATCCGTCACGAAGTGTGGAGGGATGTTCCGTTCCCAGCTTCCCACGCTGAGTGAAGACGGACACCTGGGACAGACCATCCGAATAGATGGCGTGCACGACACGTTGCTCTCCCAGGTACGTCGACCTGGCGTCCACCAGCCGCAGGTTCCACGTGAGGTGTTCGGGGAGGCACCAGCCGCGTTCGCGCAGCCCGTCCCGTTCGGGGACGGTCAGGGCGTCGCCCCAGGGCTCACCGCCGACGGCCTCCTCCGGCCAGTCGCCCTCGCCGAGGCGCACGTCGGTCAGCCGCGAACCGAGCGCGACCGCGCCGGACTCCGTGTGGACGGTGCGTCCGACGAGGACGCCGGTCTCGTCGTCCACCCAGAACCGACCCGCGACGGAGCCGTCCGAGCGGCCGGCCTCGACCAGTCTGACCGGGCGGCCGCCCAGCTTGGCCGGGCCCTCGTCGGTGACACGGTAGGTGTCCTCCAGCATGCGGAGCAGTCGGTCGTCGAGTGACTGCAGAGCCGAGGAGTCGCGCACGACGAAGGCGCCCTCGTGGTCGTCGAGGGGCGCGAGCGCGATCCCCTCCCCCGGACGGTTCACCAGGCGCAGACGGACCTCCCGACCGGTGTCACCGCCGCCCGCGCGGTTCCCGGCGGCGGCCCCCGAGACCGTGCGCACCGCCGTGTAGGCGAGTTCGTCGTCGGCCTCCGCGGCGCGCCGCAGCACCGGCATCCCGTCGTCGACGCCTTCGGCGGGCACCCCGGAGGAGTCGGGGTGCGTCGCGGCGGTCAGGCACAGGACACACAGAGCCACCAGGACCACCAGGGTCACCGGTACGGAGAACGGACGGGAGGAGGGCTCCTCCGCGCTCACCGGGTGGTGTGGGTCCGGCCGGTCGGGTTCGGCTCCCCGATGGTCTGGGACTGGCCGTCCAGGGTCGCGAGGGCCTCGGCCCCCTCCGGCTGCGGCTCCGTGGTCGAGGGCCCGACCACGGGCATGTTCCGGCTGGTCACCGCGTGTTCGACCGCGTAGTCGGCGAGCCTGGGTTCGACGACCGGGGTCTGGTCGTCATCCCCTCCGGCGACGAAGGCCGAGCCGAGCAGGGCCGTCACCACCGCGACCCCGGCGAAGGCGTAGCGGCCGCCCGGGATGGGCGGGAACAGGTGGGCGAGACGCTCGGCACCGCGACGGCGCGCGGGCCTGGCCTCGGCCCCGGTCTCCGGGGCGGCGGTCGTCCGTGCGCCGGAGGGACGCGTCGCCACCGCGCCGGGATCGGCCGCCACGGGACCGGAATCACCCGCCTCCGCGGCGAACGGACCGCCGAGGGGATGGCCGCCCAGGGGGTGGCCGCCCAGCGGCCGGGAGGATCCGAGGGGCGGACGCTGACCGAACCCGGCTCCACCGGGCGGCGGCCCCGGACGGCCCCGGTCGTCCGTGGAACCCCCGGTGTCCCGGGACAGGCTGGTCAGGCGGCCCAGGAAGTCGTGGTCCGGCTCGGGTTCACCGAGGCCGGTCAGGCGCCTTTTGAGTCTGCGCATCATGTCGGCCTCGAACCGGCACGACTCGCACTTGGCGAGGTGGATCAGGGCGCGCTCGTGCTCAGCCTGGCCGAGTTCGCCGTCGACGAGCGCGGAGAGCCGCTCTCCGAGATGGTCCATGCTCACTCCGCCTCCCCGTTGGTCGCGTGTGCGCCGCGTGCCTCCGTCTCGGCGGCCAGCGCCCGCCGGTGTTCCCGG
>NZ_ANBC01000049.1 GCF_000341125.1 Nocardiopsis lucentensis DSM 44048
CCGGTGGATGCGGCTGCGGACGGTGCCGAGCTTGACGTCGAGCGTCGCGGCGATCTCCTCGTAGGAGAGGCCCTCGATGTCGCACAGGACCACGGGAGCGCGGAACTCGGCGGGCAGGGCGTCCAGGGCGCTCTGGACGTCGGCGTCGAAGTGCCGGTCCTCGTAGCGCTGGGCGGGGGAGGGCTCCCGGCCCTCCAGGCGCTCGTCGGCGTTGTCGGCCAACCCCTCGAAGCGGATGCGCGCCTTGCGGCGCGCCGTGTCGAGGAAGAGGTTCGTGGTGATGCGGTGGAGCCAACCCTCGAAGGTTCCGGGGGTGTAGTTGGCCAGGGAGCGGAACACCCGGATGAAGACCTCCTGGGTGAGGTCCTCGGCGTCGTGCTTGTTACCGGTGAGCCGGTAGGCGAGCCGATACACCCGGGGCGAGTGGACCCGGACGACCTCTTCCCAACTCGGGGGTTCCCATGCCTCGAATTCCACGGCTGGGCCGGTCTCTGGCACCGCTGCTCCCTTCATCCCTTCGAAGCGACGCACGAGGCCTGGTCGGGGGAAGGTGGTTCGTGGCGGTCAACGTGCGTTCCTCCCGATTCAACGCCGGGAGACGCCTGTTAAGTTCCCGCGGCCACGCTCGGAGTTCGCGCCGGATCAGGCTAATCTTGCGCCAGGGACGTGATCCGATCGCGAAGAACACACCACGGTGTGTGACATATCGCTGGTCAGGGAGTCCGACCACAACGTGACCACCGCAGCGGGAGGCCGTCATCACGAGCACGGATCAGAGCGCGGCCCGGATCACCTGGGTCCGCACCGAGCAGAACCGGTTCGCCCAGGACGCCGTGGGGGACGGTCCCCTGGCTGACGCCTACGCGGTGGCGAGCCGGTCGTCGGCCCCGCCGGTGGATCCGATCACGGGGGCGGCGCTGCGCTTCCTGGCCGCCGCCATCGGGGCGCGGTCGGCCGTCGAGGTCGGCACCGGGTGCGGTGTGTCCGGGGTGTGGCTCCTGCGGGGCATGGTCCCGGACTCGATCCTGACGACCGTGGACACCGACGCCGAGTACCAGAACCACGCCCGCGCGGTGTTCGGCGGGGAGGGGTTCGGCACCGGCCGGGCACGGCTCATCCGCGGGCGGGCGCTGGAGGTGTTGCCACGGCTCACCGACGGCGGGTACGACCTCGTCTTCGTGGACGCCGACCGAGAGGCCTACCTCCACTACCTGGACGAGGCCCGGCGCCTGCTGCGCCCGGGCGGTGTGATGGTGTTCCACGGATCCCTGACCGCCTCCGCCGAGCCGGACGGACCGCTGCGCGTGCCCGACCCCGCCGAGACCGTCGCCCGCGAGCTGGTCCAGCGGGTACGGGAGGACGGGGCACTGGTGCCGCTGCTGATGCCCGTGGGTGAGGGGCTGCTGGCCGCCATCCGCCCCTGAGGCCGACCCGCGGCCGCGTCCGTCCGCGTCGTCGGGAGGGCGCGTTCGGGGCTCCCCGAGCCGTGGCCGCCCCGACCGATCCGTCGTCCGCCCCACTCTTTCCGCCGTCCGGGAACCCGGGAGCCGTCGGAGTCGACCGTCGTGCCGAGGTTCCAGCGGACCCCGGGGACGCGAGGCCCCCGGGCACGACGGAAGGCGGACACGATGCGAGCACGAACCCGGCTGCGGCGGACCCGGCGTGTGGGCCGGACCGGGACCGGCGGACCTGCGGACCGGATCCGGTTCGCGGCGCTGTTGGCGGCCGGAGCCCTGACGCTCTCGGCCTGCTCGACAGGCTCGGTCGGCGGCGTCCCCGATCCGGCGAGCGGGTCCGGGGAGAACGGGTGCCCCCGGCTGCCCGAACCGACCGGGCCGCCGGAGCGCGTGGTCACCATGGACGGCGGGTCCGCCGCGATCCTGCGTGAACTGGGCGTGGCCGACTCGGTCGTCGGTACCGCCGCCCCGGACTTCTTCACCGCCTTCCCCGAGGAGGACCGCGCCGAGTTGGAGCGCGTCCCCGTCATCGCCGAGGGCGTCGGCAACCGCGAGGCGGTCATCGCCGCCGAGCCCGACCTGGTCATGGGCGTCTCCCCGTACCAGTTCGGGGCCTTCGACGGCACGCCCACCCCCCAAGAACTGACCGAGGCGGGCATCGCGGGCCTCACCGCCTGCGGCACCCCCGGCGCCACCACCGACCTGGCGGACACCTTCGCGTTCGTCGAGCGCACCGCCGAGGTCTTCGGTGTGCCGGAGCGCGGCGCGGAGCTGGTGGATCGGATGCGCGAGGACGTGGACGCCGCCGCCGCGCTGGCCGCCGACGCCGACCGCCCCGTCCGCGTACTGGCCATGTCCGTCGTCCCCGGCGCGGGGCAGGGTGTGTCCACGCTCGGCGCGACCGGCACCGCCAACGGGGTGATCACCCTCGCCGGGGGCGAGAACGTCGCGGGTGACGTGGAGCAGGTGGTCACGGACCTCTCGGAGGAACAGGTGGTCAGCCGTGACCCGGAGGCCGTCCTCGTCCTGACCGGTTTCTCCGACCTGCCCGAGGAGGAGCTGGTCGAGGCCCTGCTCGGCTCCCCCGCCGTCGCGGGGTCGACGGCGGTGCGTGAGGAGCGGTTCGTGGTCATGCCGCAGTCGGTGGTGACCTCGCCCAGCGTGCTCAACGCCGAGGCGGTACGGACCCTGGCCGAGACCCTGCACGGTGAGGGGGACGCCCGGTGGTGACGTCCCGTGCTCGGGGGCGGGCCCGAAACCGTGGCCGGGACCGTTCCGGAGCCTCCGGCCGCGCGCCCGGTGGACGCCGTGTGCCCCTCGGCCACCGCGTCCCCCTGGCCCCGCTGTTGGCCGGGCTCACCGTCGTGCTCGCGGTGTCCTGTCTGCCCGCGATCGGCGTCGGGTCGGTCGACGTCCCACCGATGACGGTGGTGCGCGTCCTGGCCGACCGCCTCGCCGCCCTCGCGGGCGCTGACGGCGTCCCGGGGAACGGGCCGGTCCCGGAGGCGGAGGACTTCATCGTGTGGCGGCTGCGCGCTCCACGCGTGTTCCAGGCCGTGTTCGTGGGCGCGGGACTGGCGGTCGCGGGCGCGGTCGTGCAGGCCCTGGTGCGCAACCCCGTGGCCGACCCGCACATCCTCGGCCTGTCCTCGGGGGCCAGTGTGGGCGCCGTCCTGCTGATGACCACCCTCGGCTCGGCGGCGCTGGGCGCTCTGGCGCTCCCCCTCGCGGCGTTCGCCGGTGCGCTCGTGGCCGGGCTACTGGTGTTCGCCGTCGCCCGCACGCGCGGAACCCTCGAACCGCTGCGCCTGATCCTGGTCGGCGTGGCGATCGGCCAACTCCTCGGGGGCGTCACGTCGTTCCTGGTGCTGCGCAAGCAGTCGGGCGACGCCCAGCAGCAGGTCCTGTTCTGGCTGCTCGGCAGCCTGTCCGGGGCGCGGTGGTCGTCGGCGCTGGTGTGCGCGGCGGCGGTGCTGGCGCTGTCGGCGCTGCTCACCGCCCGGGCGGGATCCCTCAACGTCCTGGTGCTGGGTTCGGAGGGCGCGGCGTCTCTGGGTGTGGACGCCGATCGCTCCCGGGAACGGCTGTTCGCGGCCGCCGCCCTGCTGACGGGGACGACCGTGGCCGTGGCCGGCGCCATCGGGTTCGTGGGACTGGTGGTCCCCAACCTCGCCCGGCTCCTCGTCGGAGCCGACCATCGCAGGGTGCTGCCGGTGTGCGCGCTGTCGGGCGCGCTGATGCTCGTGTGGGCCGACCTGGCCGCGCGCACGGTGCTGCGCCCCACCGAACTGCCCATCGGCGTCCTGACCGCCGTCGTCGGGGTGCCGTTCTTCGTCGCCGCCCTGCGCGGGGCGCGGGGTGCGACCGCCGGACAGGCGTGAGGAGGAGGAACCGTGAGGCTGCGCCTGAACGGTGTGACCGCCGGGTGGACCGACGTGCCCGCGGTGCGCGGGGTCGACGTCGACGTCGCGGACGGAACACTGACCGCGCTCGTCGGGCCCAACGGGAGCGGGAAGTCGACGCTTCTGAAGACCGTCTACCGAGCGCTACGGCCGATCGGGGGTGATCTGGTACTGGGCGGGGACGACCTGCTCGGGCTGTCCCGTCGGGAGGCGGCGCGCCGGGTGGGGGTGCTCGGACAGGACCAGCACGGCGGGTTCGACCTCACCGCCGAGCAGGCCGTCGCCCTCGGCCGGACACCGCACCTGGGGCCGTTCGGGGTCATGGGGCCCGACGACCGGGAGGCGGTGGCGTCCGCCCTGTCCAGGACGGGGTGCGGGGAGCTGGCGCGGCGGCCGCTGTCGACGCTCTCCGGCGGGGGGCGG
>NZ_ANBC01000050.1 GCF_000341125.1 Nocardiopsis lucentensis DSM 44048
CTGGCGCAGCGGCCCCGGTTGCTCGTGCTCGACGAGCCGACCAACCACCTCGACCCGCGCCACCAGTTCGAGGTCCTGGAGCTGGTGGCGGGGATGGGCACGACCGTCGTGGCGGCCCTGCACACACTGGACCTGGCCGCCTGCTACGCGGACACGGTGGTCGCGATGCTCGGGGGCCGTGTGGTGGCGGCGGGGCCGCCGACGGAGGTGTTCGCCCCGGAGGTGCTCCACGAGGTGTTCGGTGTGGACGGCACGCTGGTCGACGATCCGGTGACCGGCCGCCCCCGACTCATCACCCGTCCCCTGGGGCCCGAGAAGGGTCACCGTTCGGGCGCCGGCGGGGTTCTCGAAGGTCGAGACCGCGCCGGCGGCGTCCGTTGAGGGTGGTGGCGGGAACGGGCGGGCCGAAGCGAAGCGGCGGGGCC
>NZ_ANBC01000051.1 GCF_000341125.1 Nocardiopsis lucentensis DSM 44048
GGGCGCGTGTGGAGAACGCGGTTCCACCCTTGCTGAGGATGCCGTCCTCCCTCATGGACCGGCCCGGACCGGCGATGTCCAGGTGGGCCCAGGGCACGTCGCCGGTGAACTCGCGGAGGAACAGGGCGGCCTCGGTCGCGCCCGCCGGGCCGAAGTCCTTGCCCCGGGTGCCGATGTTGGCGAGGTCGGCCACCCGGGACTCCGTGGTCTCGGTGTAGGCGTCGGTGAGCGGCATGCGCCACAACGGCTCGCCCGAGTCCCGGCCCGCTCGCTCCAGCTCGGCGGCGACGGTGTCGTCGTCGCTGTAGAGGGCGCCCGTGCCGGTGCCGAGCGCGACCTTGGCCGCGCCGGTCAGCGTCGCCACGTCCACCAGGAGGTCGGGGGCGAGCTCGGAGACCGCGTAGCCGATGGCGTCGGCCAGGACCAGGCGGCCCTCGGCGTCGGTGTTGAGGACCTCCACGGTCGTGCCCGAGTAGGTGGTCAGCACGTCGCCGACCCGGGTGGCGCTTCCGGAGAAGGCGTTCTCCGCCAGGGGCAGCAGACCGGTGACCCGGACCGACGCGCCGACCGAGGCCAGCGCCGACAGCACGGCGAGCACGACCGCCGAACCGCTCATGTCGGTCTTCATGAGCATCATGTTGTCGTTGGGCTTCAGCGACAGGCCGCCGGTGTCGAACGTGATGCCCTTGCCGACCAGCACCACGTGCTCGGTCGGATTCTGCGGTGTGTAGGAGAGCTGGACCAGTCGCGGCGGCCGCGAGGAGCCCTGGCCCACGCCCAGGATGGCGCCGAAGCCCGCCTCGGCGAGGGCGTCCTCGTCCCAGACCCGTACCTGGAGGCCCTTCTCCGCGGCGACCTCGCGGGCGCGGGCGGCCATCCACTCCGGGTCCTTGGCCAGGGAGGGGGTGTTGATCAGGTCGCGGGCCAGGGCGGTGGCCCCGGCGAGGTCGGCGCCGCGGCGCAGGGCGTCCGCGAGGTCCCCGCCACCGTCACCCACCACGTCGACGGCCTCGGCCGGGCGCTTGTCCTCGGGCGTCTCACCCGTCTTCATGCTGAACGTGTACGAGGCGAGCAGAACGCCCTCGGCGAAGGCGGTCGCCGCCTCGGTGTCAGAGCCCGGCCAGGCCAGGGCCACACGGCTCCGGCCCCTGGCCGCCCGGGACAGGGCCGCTCCGGCCTTCCGGAGGTCGTCGGGCGATCCCGACCCCACTCCCAGAAGCGCCAGCCGCGCCAGGCCCTCGTCCCGGGACACCGGGAACTGGACGAGCTCGCCGGACTTGCCGGTGAGCGAGTAGTGCGTGAACAGGTCGGTGAGCGGCGCGGGGAGGTCCCCGCCCAATCCGCTCTCGGCCACCCCTTCGGCCGCCTTGGGTCCGTCGTCCGCGAACACGGGAAGGACCAGCAGGTCCGCGGTGGATTCGGCGAGGTTTCCCGCTCGGGACTGGATCTGCGTGGCGAAGGGCACCGGCTGCTCACAATCGTTCACTCAGTTGGGAGGTGTACAACCTCGGGGGTCGTCAGGGGTCTCCGGCCCGGGGTGGGGGTCACGGGCACGGAACGTCATGGCCAGGGCGTGTCCTAGCCGACGACTCCCTTGAGCGCGTCCCGGAGCTCGACCGCCTCGTCCGGTGTCAGTTCGACGACCAGGCGTCCGCCGCCCTCCAGGGGGACTCGCATGATGATGCCGCGACCCTCCTTGGTGACCTCCATCGGCCCGTCGCTGGTCCTCGGCTTCATCGCCGCCATGCCATTCCCCTTTCTAGATGTTCCTCGCAGGTGGCCGGGGCCGACCCACGGCACCGGCGCCGATCCGACGAGACGGTTCGGTTCCGGAACCGTGGGCCGGGTCCGTGTGACTCGCGCCCGCGTGAGGACAGGGACGTGAACCACTCCTCGACCATTATCTCGGAGGTTGGCCCCGGTGTGTGCGCCAGGCGAAGGCCGCGCGAACGCGCGGGCGTCCACCGGCGAGGAATCGTTGGTCAGTAAAGGTTATATCGGTCCTGACCGAATTCCGATGTGAGCGTGGGTGGCCGAACCCTCTCCTGCCCCGGCGCGTCCGGTCGAAACAGGGATCCGGCGACATCGCCGCGACCGGGGGCCTCCTCCGGGACGGGTCAGTCCATCGCCCCCGTGGAGGTCATCCGGGTCCCCTCGTCCGTGACGGAGGACCACTCGGCCATCAGGCCGTCGTCGTCCGGCCACAGGGTCAGCTCCGCCTCGTCGACGCAGCGGTCCTCGGGGTCGGCGAGCTCGGTGTAGGCGTACACGACGCGGTCGCCGTCACGCGCGGACAGCTCCAGCGTCCCCGAGCAGTTGAAGGTCGTCCAGGCGGTACCGCCGCGCTCGGCTCCCTCCTCGACGCGGACCTCGGCGTGCCAGTCGGCGACGTGCTCGCCCTCGGTGTCGACCTGGGTCATCTCACCCGCCCAGGATCCGACGAACCGCTCCAGGTGCGCGGCCTCCTCCGCCGCGTCGGATTCGTCGCCCCCCGTGAGGGCCCACGCGGTGGCGATGCCGCCCGCGAGCACGAGGACCGCCGCCACCACGCCGGACACGACGGTGATCCGGCGGCGGCGTCTGAGGGTGTTGCGGGTCGATCGGGGGGGTTGCCACAGGGACATCTGGCGGACGGGGGTGGGAGAACCGTTGCTCCCGCCCTCGGGTCCCGGATCGAGATCGGCTGCTGTGTCCATCCTCGCCATCCTGACCAAAACTCCGCCCGCTCCGGTGGAACGGGGGGTACGTGTGTACAGCGAACGAGAATAGGGCACCGAAAACCGACGCGGCGGACGACGACGGGACGTCAGCTGTGACACACGACATATCCGATGCCCGGGGGTCCTACTCCGAGGGGCGCCACCGGACCGCGGACAAGCGGTGTCAGCCCTGGCCGGAGGTGGTGGGGGCGCTCTCCGCCGACGCGTCGGCACCGTCCTCGACCACGCCGTCCGGGGCGGTGGCCTCCGCGGATCTCTCCGGGGCGTAGGCGTCGCCGGGCAGGCGCTGACCGTCAGTGGGACCGTGCCCCTCGGGGACGTACGGGGCGTCGAGCCGGGCGAGCCGCCACTCCAGGTCCTCGATCCGCGCCTCACGTTCGCGCAGGGTGGCGGTGAGGCGCGCGAGGAGTTCGTCGACGGCACGGACGTGGTAGCCCCACAACGACAGGGGCAACAGGAGCCGACCGAGGTCGGCCGACCCGACCGGGCGGTCGGCGGGCAGGTCCAACGGGGGGTAGTCGGCCTCGAAACGGGCGAGCTGACCACCCTTGCCGAGCACGACGTAGACGACGCCGACGAGCACGGCCAGGGCAGCGGCACCGACCAGGATCATGATGAAGACAGGCACGGTTAGATGCTCCCACGCCCACCCGTCACCCGCCACCACCCGTGGACGGCCGCTTCGCGAAGGAGCACAGGCCCACCCTCAACCGACGCCTCACGGCGCAGCACCACCCACTCCGTCACCCGCCACCACCCGTGGACGACCGCTTCGCGGGAGCGCTCAGCTGGCGCCCGGCGGGACCTCGCCGTTGCGCTGGGCGATGTCCAGGTGCGACTTGCGGATGATGTCGACGATCTCGTCGGGGTCGTCGGTCAGCTGGAGCAGCTCCGTGTCCGCCGGGCTGATCAGGTTGTTCTCCAGCAGGCGGGACTCGACCCACTCGTACAGGCCGCCCCAGAACTCCGTACCGGCCAGGACCACGGGGAAACGCGTCACCTTGTTGGTCTGGACGAGGGTGATCGCCTCGAACAGCTCGTCCAGCGTCCCGAACCCGCCGGGCAGCACCACGAAGGCCTGCGCGTACTTCACGAACATCGTCTTGCGGACGAAGAAGTACCGGAAGGTCATCCCCACGTCGATGTACGGGTTGAGGGACTGCTCGAACGGCAGCTCGATCCCCAGCCCGACGGACATGCCGCCCGCCTCCTGGGCGCCCTTGTTCGCGGCCTCCATCATCCCCGGACCGCCACCGGTGATCGTGGCGTATCCGGCCTCGGCCAGCCTGGCGCCGACCTTCACACCGAGCGCGTAGTGGTCGCTGTCCGGCTTCACCCGGGCCGACCCGAACACGCTCACCGCCGACGGCAGCTCGGACAGCAGGCCGAACCCCTCGACGAACTCCGACTGGATGCGCAGCACCCGCCAGGGATCCGTGTGGACCCAGTCCGTCGGCCCCCGCTGATCCAGCAGGCGCTGGTCAGTGGTGGTCTGGGGGATGGCCCGCCCCCGGTACGTCAGCGGACCCGCGTGCCGAATGTGTTCCTCTTCCGTCATGCTCGTAAAGCTATCCGAGCAGGAGCGGATCGCGCCTGAACCGCACGTGTACCCGCGGTGACCGGAAGCGGCCGATTCGCCCCCCGGGCACCTCGAACCCCCTGGTCACGTGCGGCGGACACCCACGACCGGTGACACTCCGTCAGCGCGAGCCGCCGAGCCAGGCGACCATCCGCTCCTCGGCCTCACGGATCCTCGCGATCTCGGCGTACTCGTCCCTGGTGTGGGCCAGCAGCGGGTCGCCGGGGCCGTAGTTCACGGCGGGGACCCCCAACTCGGAGAAACGCGACACGTCGGTCCACCCGAGCTTGGCGCGCGCCCGCCCCTCCCCCACCGCGGCGACGAACGCGGCGGCGGACGGGGCGTCCAGCCCGGGACGCGCCGGGGCGGCGGCGTCGGTCACCATGACCTCGAAACCGTCGAACACCTCGCGCAGGTGCGCCTCGGCGTCCGCGACGGACAGGTCCGGGGCGAAGCGGTAGTTGACCGTGACAGCGCACTCGTCGGGGATGACGTTGCCCGCGACACCTCCCTCGACGGCCACCGCGTTGAGCCCCTCGTGGAAGCGCAGCCCCTCCACCTCCGGCTCGCGCGGGGTGTAGGCGCGCAGGACGTCGAGGACCGCCCCGGCGCCGTGGATCGCGTTCTCCCCCATCCAGGACCGGGCGCTGTGCGCGCGCTTGCCCCGGGTCACGACACGCACGCGCATCGTGCCCTGGCAGCCGCCCTCGATGACACCGTCCGTCGGCTCCATGAGGATGGCGAAATCACCCGCCAACCACTCGGGGTGGTGCAGCGCCAGACGGCGGAGGCCGTTGCGGGAGGCGTCGACCTCCTCGTTGTCGTAGAACACGTACGTGACGTCGTGCACCGGTTCGGTGACCAGCGCGGCGAGCTTGAGCTGGACCGCGACCCCGGCCTTCATGTCGGAGGTGCCGCAGCCGTACAGGCGACCGCCGTCCACGTGTGAGGGGACGTTGTCGACGATGGGGACGGTGTCGATGTGACCGGCGATCACGACCCGGCGCGGACGGCCCAGGTCGGTCCGGGCGACGATCGCGTCACCGTCGCGGGAGACCTTGAGGTGCGGCAGGTCGGACAGGGCCCGCTCGACCGCGTCCGCCAGGATCCGCTCGTCACCGCTCTCGGAACGGATGTCCACGACGGCGGCGGTCAGGTCCGCCACGTCGGAGGTCAGGTCCAGCATCGTCTCGCCCCGTTCAGGTCGTCGTCCGTCGCTCGCGCCGCACCGCGTTCCCGGACGCGTACGCGCCGTCCAGCCTAGACAAACACGAAGCGCCCCCCGAACCGTGTGGGAGGGCGCTTCGGGAGTCGCACGTGCGTCAGGCGTTGACGCCGTGCTCGCGGAGCAGGTCGTTCAGCGCGAGCTTGTCGTGCTCCTGCCCCTTCTCCAGTCGCTTGAGCACCAGCAGGACGGGCATACCGAAGTCGCCGCCCGGGAAGCTCTTGACGCGGTTGGCGGTCACGCAGACCGACCAGGCCGGGGCCTCTCCGCGGGGCAGCTCCTCACCGGTCTCGGCGTCGAAGACGCGCGTGGAGGAGGTGAGGATGGTACCCGCGCCGAGCTTGGCGCCGGTGCGCACCCGTGCGCCCTCGACGACCATGCTGCGGGAGCCGAGGAAGGCGTCGTCCTCGATGATGACCGGGGAGGCCTGCGGCGGCTCCAGGACACCGCCGACGCCGACCCCGCCGGACAGGTGGACGTTCTCGCCGACCTGGGCGCAGGAGCCCACGGTCGCCCACGTGTCCACCATGGTGCCGGAGCCGACGTGGGCGCCGATGTTGGTGAAGGACGGCATGAGCACGACGCCCGGGGCCAGGTAGGAGCCCCAGCGGGCGATCGCGCCCGCGACGACGCGGACACCGTCGAAGCGGGTCTTCAGCGGCATGCGGTCGTGGTGGTAGAAGTCGCCGACGTGCGACTCCTTCATGTCCAGGACCTTGAAGCCGAGCAGGATGGAGCGCTTGGCGCGCTCGTCGACCACGACCTCGTCGGTGCTGGGGTCGACGAAGGCGACGCGCGCCTTGCCCTCGTCGATCTGGTCGATCGCGCCGATGATGGTCTCGCGCGCGTCGGTGTGGCCGGGGGTGAGTTCGGAGCGCTGCTCCCAGAGTTCGTCGATCTGGTCCGGCAGCGGGCTTGTGTACGAGCTGGTCATGTGCACCCACGTTAGCGGGTTGGGGAGAGGACACCGCTGAGGCCCCGTCCCGTACGCCGCGGACCACCCTGCGTGACGCTCCGTGCAGGACCGTACCGGCGACTACAATGCGGCCGAGGCGCGCGACGCGCCCCACGCGCCGCACATATGACCCCCCGTCCCGTGCGACGTGCTCCACCCGTCACCGACCCGTTGGTTCGCCCGTGCCCAGTAAGCGTCGGAAAATCTCCGCGTTCGTCAAGATCCTCCTGGCCCTGTTCCTCGTGTGCGGCGCCCTCGTGGCCGGGGGCTACTACGTGCTGACCACGGTCGAGCCGCTGGACACCGTCGAGGAGGCGCCGGACCCTGCCTGCCGCCTGGACCTGGCACAGGGTGAGTACGTCCTCGAGCCCGAGCAGGCGGTGAACGCCGCCACGGTCGGAGGGGTGGCGTTCAGCCGCGACCTGCCGGAGGAGGCCGTCACGGTGGCGTACGCGACCGTGTGGCAGGAGTCCACCTTCTACAACCTGGAGTTCGGCGACCGCGACTCGGTGGGCCTGTTCCAGCAGCGGCCGTCGCAGGACTGGGGCGACCCTGAGCAGATCCTCGACCCGGTGTACGCCAGCGGCGCGTTCTACGACGCGCTGGCGGACATCGGCGGCTGGGAGGAGCTGCCCGTGTTCGAAGCGGCCCAGGCGGTGCAGCGCAGCGCCGACGGCTACGCCTACGACCAGCACGAGACCCTGTCGAAGGACATGGCCGAGGCGTTCACCGGCGCCCTGGGCCCGGCGATGACCTGCTGGCACGACACCGCGAACCTGGCGTCCACGCAGACCGCCGACGTCACGGGCGCGGAAGCGGAGATGGCCCGCGTGTTCGGCACCGACCCGGCTGAGCTGCCCGTGGCGGAGGACCCGAGCACGGGTGACCTGGGATGGGCGATGGCGCTCTGGGCGGTCGCCCACGCGGAGGAGTACGGGCTCACCTCGGTGACCTACGGCGACCAGCGTTGGCGTGCCTCCGACGGGCTCGACGACGCCGAGGCGTGGACCACCGTCGACGACGGTACCGACACCGAGGGCCGCGTCGTCCTTGACTAGCTGACACGGTGGCCCCGGGGGGTTACCGTTCGGGCGCCCGAACGAGGTGAATGCCGCGCCGGAGGCGCCGGTCGAGGGTGCCCGCCCCTCCGCGGAGCGGCGGGCCCGCGAAGAACACCGCTACGACGCCAGGCGCTTGACCGCCGCCTCGATCCGCTCGTCGGTCGCGGTGAACGCCACACGGACGTGCCGGGCGCCCGCCGTGCCGTAGAAGTCGCCGGGAGCCACCAGGACGCCGAGGTCGGCGAGGGTCGACACGGCCCCCCACGCGTCGTGCTCGGAGTGGCTCGCCCACAGGTACAGACCGGCGTCGGAGTGCTCGATCCGCCACCCCGCGCCCTCGAACGCGGTACGCAGGCGGGTGCGGCGCGCGCGGTAGCGCTCCTTCTGCTCGGCGGCGTGGCCGTCGTCGTCCAGCGCCGCCCGCATCGCGGCCTGCACCGGGGCGGGGACGATCATCCCCGCGTGCTTGCGCACCGCGAGCAGCTCCCCGACCAGGGCCGGATCACCGGCGACGAACGCGGCGCGGTAGCCCGCCAGGTTGGAGCGCTTGGACAGCGAGTGCACGGCGAGCAGGTTCTCGTGCGAGCCGTCGCACACGTCCGGGTGCAGGATCGAGACCGGCTCCCTGTCCTCCCAGCCGAGGTCCAGGTAGCACTCGTCGGAGGCGACGACCGCCCCCCGCTCACGCGCCCACTGGACGACCTTGCGCAGGTGGGGCACGTCGAGCACGCGTCCGGTGGGGTTGCTCGGCGAGTTCACCCACACGAGCCCGACCGGCGCCGGTCCGAGCGCGGTCAGCCCGTCCGAGGCGACTGGAGTGGCACCCGCCAGGCGGGCGCCGACGTCGTAGGTGGGGTAGGCCAGTTCGGGGTGGACGACCGTGTCGCCCTCGCCCAGTCCGAGCAGGGTGGGCAGCCAGGCCACGAGCTCCTTGGAGCCGACGGTCGGCAGTACGGCGTCCTCCTCGACGCGGACGCCGTGGCGGCGCGCCAGCCATCCGGAGATCGACGCGCGCAGCTCCGGGGTTCCCCAGGTCATCGGGTAGCCGGGGGAGTCGGCGGCGTCGGCCAGGGCCTGACGCAGGTTCGGTGACACCGGGTCGACGGGGGTGCCGACGGAGAGGTCGACGATGCCGTCGGGACTGGCCGAGGCCGTGCGCTTGTACGGGGCGAGCCTGTCCCACGGGAAGGTCGGGAGCCGGTCCGTCACGCGTCGCCGTTCGGCCATCGGTGCGTTCTCCATCCGGGTCGGAAGGGGTAGGGAGTCAGGGTTGGAACAAGCGTCGCGCCGACCCCCCGGCCCGGGGGGTCGGCGCGACACTCACGTTCGGCTGTCCGCTCGGGGACAGCACCCTCTGCGCCAAGGGGGTGCGTATGACCGGCCGGTGTGGGCGGCCGGTTGCCCGGGCGTCCTAGGCCTGCGGCGGGAGCTTGGCGACCAGCGGGTGGTCACGCTCGATCTTGCCCACCTTGGAGGCGCCGCCCGGAGAGCCAATCTCGTCGAAGAAGTCGACGTTGGCCTTGTAGAAGTCCTGCCACTGGTCGGGCAGGTCGTCCTCGTAGTAGATGGCCTCGACGGGGCAGACGGGCTCACACGCACCACAGTCGACGCACTCGTCCGGGTGGATGTAGAGCATGCGCTCGCCCTCGTAGATGCAGTCCACAGGGCACTCGTCAATGCACGCCTTGTCCAGCACATCGACACAGGGCTGCGCGATGACGTAGGTCACGTCGAACTCCTTGATCTCACCCCCGCGCTCCGGCGAGGGAGACGGGGACCTTCGGAAGGCCCGGGGAGGGATCGGCGTGCGGGCGCCGATTCCCCCGGTTCCCGGGCTCCGCAAGCTATTGGCACAGATGTCGTTCTCCTAGTATGGCGTCGGAGAATACCCAGCGCACAATCGGGGGTGGCGTTCGATGCACTTGAGGGGTCGTCTGGTGCACCGGATCACCCGTGACGACGTAGGAAAACGGGTCTCCGTCCGAATCCACCTCCCCGATCAGGGTTTCACCGATATCGTCGGTGTCGTGGAGTCCTGGACGGACGGCGTGTTGACCCTGCGCCGCCGCGACGACTCGGTGGTCGAGGTCGCCGAATCCGACATCGCCGCCAGCCGTGTCGTTCCCCCCGTGCCCCCGCGACGACGTGACGGGCGTCCCCCACAGGCGCCCTGACGGTCGCGGCCGTTCCCGGTTCCACGACGGCAGCCCGAACAACCGGCGACGCCCCCGGACGACACCGGGGGGCGCCAGATCAGGCCTGAACACAGGCATTCTTCGCCCCGTCCGGGGTAGGAGACGGCAGAGTCCCGCCGTGAGCGCGAGCCAGCTCCGCGCGGGACGCAGGAGAACACCGCGCCCCGGCGTCACCCCACGCTGAGCGGGCGCCCGGCACGGCGGGAGGTGGTGAGCGCCCATCATGCGCGAAGTAGTCGCGTCCGCCCTCGCGGAACTGGCCGGACGGGACGAGCGGGCGGCCGGGGCCGCGCGTCAGGCGTTGGACACCCTGTCCCCCGACCACGACATCGAACGACTCGCCCAGTACTCCGTCCAGCGGTTCTGCTGGTTCGAGCTCCCCGCCCGGTTTCCCCGGTCCACGGACGACCGGCTGTTCACGGCCCGCTCCCTCGGCACGCTCTTCTCCCTCCTCGAACTCCACCGCTACGCCCAGGTGTGCTCGGCGCCGGAGACGGTCACGTTGCTGTCCGTCCGCGACGACGACCACGACACCGCGTTGGCCATGTACGAACGGCTTATGTGGGAGTCGGGCGTGGAACCGCCGGACCTGCCCGAACTGACGTGGGGCAGCGCGGTCGGCGACGCCGAGATCCGGGCGCGCCACGAGACCGCCGCCGCGCTGGAGATGGCGATCACGGTCGGTGACGTGCGCCCGGGAAAGCACGGGTGGCGAACGGCGCAGGAGCGGTTCACGCGGTCCTTCCTCACCCAGCCCGACCGTCGGGGGCTGAGCCACCTGGACCGGATCCGTGAGGAACGGGTGCGCGCGTGGATCGGATCGCCCGTGCATCCGCACAGGCAACGCCTGTGGCCGCTGGTGGGGCAGATCATCGCCGGGACGGACGTACCGCGTGCGGCGGACACGGCCCTGACCCCGCTGCGGACACTGCTGGACCTGGCGGCGGACGGGATCGCGCTCACCCAGATCGGGTACATCACCCCTGGCGTGGTCCGGCAGATGTGCGCGGACTTCGGGTGGCGCACCTCGCCGGAACCCCCGCGCAGCGAGACCGACGCCACCCAGTTGATCGCCCTGCACCAGGTACTGCGCGGGATGCGCGCGGTACGCAGGTCGGGTCGGCGACTGGTGCTGACACGGCGTGGTCGGCAGCTGCGTGAGGACCCCGAGGCGCTGTGGTGGGCCGTCACCGAGACGCTGTGCCGGACCGGCGGGATCGAACAGGCGGCGGCGGAGACGCTGCTGGGCATCCTGCTGGCGCGGTCGCCGCAGGGGACCGGATCGCACGCCCGACGCGGGGAGTCGGACGTGGTGGCGGCGGAACGGGCGCTGACGGAGTCGGGGTGGGTGCCCGCGGAGGTCCCGGTGTCCGCGGGGCGGCACGCGGCGGCGCACCGAAGGACCGCGGAGACCGCGTCGGACCAGGTACGCGCGCTGGTGATGGCGGTCGGTTGGCTGTTGGAGACGCTGGGGCTGCTCACGGAGGGCGACAGCGAGGGGCGCAGGGAGCTGACCGCGCCGGGGCGGGCGTTCGCGATCGCGTGCCTGCACAAGTCGGCGGTGGCGCCGCGCGCGGTGGTCTAGGGAGTGTTCTGCCGGGCCTTGGTGCTCGCTCTGGCCCTCCGCTCCGCTTCGGACCGTCTTCGGGCGCCCGAACGACAAATCCCCTCGGGTGACCGCGCCGCAGGCGTCCGTTGAGGGCGGTGGCGGGCGACGGGAGGGTGGCAGCCCCACCCCCTCGCGAAGCGACCCTGGGCGATGGCGGGTGACGGGAGAAAACCACTGCGGCCGAAGGCCGTCCGTTGAGGGTGGCAGCCCCACCCCCTCGCGAAGCGACCCTGGGCGATGGCGGGTGACGGGAGGGCCTAATCTGGACCGCGAACCACCCACAAGCAGCAGGAGCACCATGCCCACGCCCGAGACGCCGCGGAGTGCGGACACGACCGACGGGCCCGGACCGGACACGGCCCCGGACACCGAGGACGCGCGCGGTACGGACCCGTGGGAGCGGATGCCCCAGGACGCGCTCAACGTCCCCGATCTGGGTGAGGACACCGAGGACGGAAGCGTCGTGGACGCGGACCCCACCGTCGTCACCAAGCCGAAGGCCAGCGGATCCGGCGGCCGGTCGGACTTCCTGCCCAGCCCGGTGTTCGTGCTGCTGTTGGGCCTCATCGGCTTCGCGGGCTGGCTGTCGTGGACGGCGGCCGAACTGGACTGGGCCGCCGAGGGGACGAGCGTCACACCACTGGTCCCGCCCCTGCTCATCGTCCTCGGGTGGATCGCCTCGGCGACCGTGCACGAGTTCGGGCACGCGCTCGCCGCCTACCTGGCCGGTGACCGCTCCCTGCGCGGCAGTGGCTACCCCCAG
>NZ_ANBC01000052.1 GCF_000341125.1 Nocardiopsis lucentensis DSM 44048
CTCAACCCCTTCGCCTTCCGGGAGACCTTCGGCGGCCTGATCCTGCCCCTGGTCTACCTGTGTCTCGGCGGGCTGGGGCTGACCGGCCCGCCCACCTACGTGAAGTGGGACCGCATTCCGGCCTCGCGCCGTGCCGTGGTGGCGCTCGCCGGTCCGCTGGCCAGCCTCGTGGTGGCGGCGGCGCTGACGGTCACCGTGTCGATCCTCGTTCCGCCGGACAGCGACACCACCAACTGGGCGATCTCCTCGATGGCCTTCCTGTCCCTGGCGAACCTGACGGCGGCTGTGGTCAACCTGCTGCCGGTCCCCGGTCTGGACGGGTTCGAGCTGCTCACGCCCCCGCTGTCGGACAGGGTGACCGGTTTCCTCCGCGTCAACGCGCTGTACTTCTCGATCGCGATCTTCGCGCTGTTGTGGTTCCCGAGCGTCAACGACGCCTTCTTCAACGCCTTCTACCGGTTCTACGACCTGGTCCTGCCGAACCCGGCGTACCCGGGCATGGCGTTCTTCGGTCAGCTGCTGTTGCAGTTCTGGACCTGACCCACCCTCGGATCGCTAGCGGCCGCCGCCGAACCCGGCGAGGACGCCGCCGCGCGCGCCGCGGACCGAACTCACCACCACGGCCGCCGCCAGGGCCAGCATCGATCCGAGTTGGTAACCGTTGTGGATCATGTGACCGGTGAGCACGATGTCGCCGCCGGGCGTGTAACCGATCACGGCGAACAGGGAGAGCACGAACCCGATCGTGAAGGCCATCGCGGCGTCCGGCGTCCCGCTCCCCCACGCCAGGAGTCGGCAGCCCGCGTACAACAACGCCACGTAGACCACGAGCGCGGCCACCGCGATCGTCGGCACCGGCTGTCCCGCCTCCCAGTACCGGGTCAGCCACCCCGCGCACAGGGAGGACACGAGCCCGACCACCGCGCCCAGCGGCGCCACGACGGCGAGCGTCCCCAGGTACAGCAGGACCGAGGCGCCGCGCGCCCGTTCGGCCCCCGTGGCGGTGTCGGACGTGGTCATGTCAGTGGAGGATACGCGGCCGGTCCCACCGGGTCCGCCGGCGCCGCTCACAGGCCCGCGAAGAGGTCGGTCTCGAACTCCCCGCCGACGGTCCGCGGCGTCGGCCCCATGATCAGGGTGAAGTGCTCCACGGCGTCGATCTCCTGGGCGATGCCGTTCGACAGCGCGAACCGCTCGCCCTCCACCGTGATCTGGGTGACATGCGCACGCATCGCGAGCGCCTTGGCCGCCCAATGGTCGGTGGCGTCGATCCGCGTGGTCACCGCGGAGTCGGGTGTGCCCAGGGCGATGTCGGACACCTGGGAGGGCGGTGTGAAGGAACCGGACTCCTCGGCCAGGCGGGAGATGGACGCCTCGATCCGCGACACGGGCTGGGCGATCGCGTAGAGCTTGCGGACCCGCCAGGGGGTCCCCGGCATCGTGCGCTCCCCCGCCTTGACGCAGGCCCGGCGCGTGACCCGGTGCGCCTGGATGTGGTCGGGGTGGCCGTAGCCCCCGTTCTCGTCGTAGCTGACCACCACGTGCGGGCGCGCCGCACGGATCATCTCCGCCAGGAGGGTCGCGGCCTCCTCGACATCGGCCCCCCAGAACGCGCGGGGGTGGTCGTTGGCGGGTCCGCCGACCATCCCCGAGTCACGGTAGTGGCCGGGACCGCCGAGGAACCGGTGGTCGCGCACGCCCAGCGCGACACAGGCCTTGTCGAGTTCACCGACACGGTGCTCGCCCAGCGTGTCGTCGCGATCGGCGGCCAGGTGCGCGAGGTCGTCGGGGATGACCTCTCCCTCCTCGCCCAGGGTGCAGGTCACGAGGGTGACCTCCGCGCCCTCGGCCGCGTACTTCGCCAGTGTCGCTCCCGTGACGATGCTCTCGTCGTCGGGGTGTGCGTGCACCATCATCAGTCGCCTGTCCATCACGTAGCGAACGATACCGGGCCGGTCGCCCCCTCTCCGCCCCGACGAGCCCGGAGCCCGAGCCCCGGGCATGGGGGGCTCGCCACGACGGGCGCGGCGGGCGGCCCGGTGATGGGACACAATCGCCCTATGAGCTTTCCTCGCCAACTGGCCCGAACCCATCGCTTCACCATCGGTGTCCCGTACGCGTTCGAGATCTCCCCGGACGGGCGGCGTGTCGCCTTCCTCCGGGGACGGGACGGTGTGGACACCGCCACCTGCCTGTGGGTGCACGAGACCGAGGAGGGTACGGCCTGGGTGGCCGCGGACCCCCGGGAGCTCGGCGCCGACGACGAGAACCTCCCCCCGGAGGAGCGCGCCCGCCGCGAACG
>NZ_ANBC01000053.1 GCF_000341125.1 Nocardiopsis lucentensis DSM 44048
ACTCGGTGGACGACGCGTTCACCCGTGCCGTGTTCACCCTCTCGGGGCGCCTCTTCTACGTGGACCTGGTGGGCGACGACAACACGCCCCGCGAGCTCCCCGCGACCCAGCCGGTCGTGGACCCCCGGATCAGCCCGCGCGGCGATCGCATCGCCTACGTGAGCGGCGGCGCGCTGCGCGTGATCGACATCGACGCCGCCGAGGAGGACCACGGGGACCGCGCCCTGGCCGAGCCCGACGGTGAGCACGTGACGTGGGGCCTGGCCGACTTCGTCGCGGCCGAGGAGATGAGCCGGTACCGCGGCTTCTGGTGGGCCCCCGACGGTGGGGCGATCCTGGCCACGCGGGTCGACGAGGCCGACGTCGCCCGCTGGCACGTGGACGACCCCGCCAGCCCGGAGCAGGAGCCGACCGCCCTGCGTTACCCGGCGGCCGGGACGGCCAACCCGGAGGTGCGGATGGCGGTGCTGTCCGTGGCGACGGCGGGTCAGCACCGGGCGAGCGGTCCGGGCGCGCCCGCGTGGATCGAGTGGGACCGTGCGGCGCTGCCGTACCTGGCGCGCGCGGGCTGGACCACCGGCCCCGACGGCACGCCGACGGTGGTGTTCACGGGGCAGAGCCGCGACCAGCGCACGATGACGCTGTTCAGCGCCGACCCGGTGACCGGTCTGGTCGCGGACGTGCGCACGGACACCGACGACGTGTGGTTGGAGATCGTGTCGGGGGTGCCCGACCACACCGCCTCCGGTGACCTGGTGTGGGTGGCGCGCGACCCCGAGCACGGTGAGCGGCGGGTATACGTGGGCGGCCAGCCGGTCAGCCCGCCCGACGTGTACGTGCGCTCCGTGGTCGACGTGGACGGGGACCGAATCCTGTACTCGGGCTCCCCGGCCGGGCGTCCCGGGGACGTGTCCCTGTGGCTGGTGGACCTGCCGACGGGT
>NZ_ANBC01000054.1 GCF_000341125.1 Nocardiopsis lucentensis DSM 44048
GGGCACGGGTGTTCGACCACCTCCGACGCGGAGGCGCACAGCGGGGTGCGGTCGGGGCGGCTGCGCGGTGACACGCTCGTGGTGCAGCACCGGTCGATGGAGTTCCCGGGCGTGCACACGCTGGTGTTTCGCAACGCCAGCTCGGAGACGCAGCGGGCGCGGACCGAGATCGAGAGTTTCGCGCAGACCCCCGACCTGCCGGAGCAGCTGCGGGTGAAGAGGTGGCGGGCGGGTGAGCGGGAGATCCCGACCGCGCTCGTGCTGCCGTCCTGGTACCGGGAGGACCTGCGACCCCTGCCGGTGCTCATGGCGCCGTACGGGGGGCCGCACGCGCAGCGGGTGCTCAACGCGCGGGGGGCGTACCTGACCGCGCAGTGGTACGCCGAGCAGGGGTTCGCGGTGCTGATCGCGGACGGTCGGGGCACCCCCGGTGTCGGGGTGGAGTGGGAACAGGCGATCCACCTCGACCTGGCCACACCGGTCCTGGAGGACCAGGTGGCGGCGTTGCGGGACGCGGCGGAGAGGTACCCGTTCCTGGACACCTCGCGGGTGGGGATCCAGGGGTGGTCGTTCGGCGGGTACCTGTCGGCGCTGGCGGTGCTGCGCAGGCCGGACGTGTTCCACGCGGCGATCGCGGGCGCACCGGTCATCGACTGGGAGCTGTACGACACGCACTACACCGAGCGGTACCTGGGCACACCGCAGGACCGGCCGGAGGCCTACGAGGGCAGCTCGCTGCTGGCGGACGCGGCGAAGCTGGAGCGGCCGCTGATGATGATCCACGGCCTGTCGGACGACAACGTGGTGTTCGCGCACACGCAGCGGATGTCGTCGGCGCTGCTCGCGGCGGGACGCAAGCACACGGTGCTGCCGCTGTCGGGGGTGACGCACATGCCGTCGGACCCGGTGGTGGCGGAGAACCTGATGCTGCTCCAGGTGGAGTTCCTCAGGGACAACCTCACCGGGGAGTAGGCGCGGTGGGCGGGGCCGGGCGCGGGTCGTGGGAGACCGGCGCCCGGCCCGGGCCCGGGTGTCAGGACCCGAAGCCCTGGGCCTGCGACCGGCTCGCCGCGATCTCGGACTCGTCCGGCAGTTCGATCTCCACGGGCTCGCCGAACTGGACGAAGACGAGGTCGTAGGTGGCGGTGCCGAAGGGGTCCCCGGCCTCCGTGGGCCCCTCCCAGCGCAGCTCGGTGCGGTACGTCAACGGGTACCCGTCGTCCCCGACCCAGAGCTCGAAGGTGACCTCCGGCTCGTCCCCCTCGTACACCGGTTCGCGCATGAAGGACCCTGTGTAGTGGTGGCCCTCACGCGAGGCCAGATCCCTGTCTCCGGCCATGCTCCCGGGAAGGAAGTCGGCGCGTGCGCGGTCGACACCCTGGTAGGTGACCTCCGCGCCGTCCTGGACGGTCTCGTCGAGCTCGTCCAGCGCCGTCTCCCACCGGTCCCGGGGACGCGCCGCGGAGTCCGCCGCCACCGCGTCCCGGTAGAAGTTCCGGTCGTAGCCGGTGCTCTGCTCCCGGCCCGACTCGATGAACCCGAGGACGTCGTCCGGCCCCTCGCCGACCTCCACCCGCCCGTCGGTCATCCCTCCGACCACCACCAGGTCCAGGTACACGGGTTCGGGGTCCTCGGTGTACTCGTAGTACACGGACTGCCCGTCGCCCACGTCACCGCTGTCCTGTGAGCTGAACGCGGCGAAGCTCGGCGCCTCCCGGGCGAGCCTGACCGCCTCCGCCAGGACGGCGTCGAAGTCCTCGGGCGAGGTCAGGACGGCGGGCCCGCCCTCGCCCCCGTCCGCCTCCGGCGACGGCGAAGCCTCCCCCGCGGCCTCGGGCGCCCCGTCGGACCGCGGCGGCACCAGCCACGCGGCGACGATCGTGACGGCCACGAGCGCGGCCGTCACGGAGGTCACCAGTGCGATCCTTCGACCGCGCCGGGGGCGGCGCACGGGCCGGGGCTCCGGGGCCGTCACCCCGCGCCACTCGGTCGCGAGCAGGTCGGGCACGATCCGCGTGGGCGGAACGTCGCGCGCCGGTTGGACGCGGGTGGCGTTCCATCCGTCGGTGAGCTCGGCGAGCGCCCGCGCGGCGGTGGGCCGCGCCTGCGGGGACTTGTCCATCGCTCGGCGGACCAGGTCGAGGAGTTCCGGCGGCACCCCCTCCAGGTCGGGCTCCTCCTCGCGGGTGCGGTGGATCAGGACCTCCGCGTTCCCCGTCCCGAACGGGTTGCGGCCGGTCGCGGCGAAGGCGACCAACCCGCCCCAGGCGAACATGTCCGACCGTGCCGTGGCCTCCTGCCCGAGGTACTGCTCCGGAGCCATCCACCCGGGCGTCCCCATGAGACCGCCCGTCCGGGTCAGGGCGGTCGCGTCGGCGGCACGGGCGATACCGAAGTCGAGCACCTTCGGCCCCTCCGGCGAGAGCATGATGTTGCCCGGTTTGAGGTCCCGGTGCACGATGTCCGCCTCGTGGACGGCCGCGAGGGCCTCCGCCAGACCGACCGCGAGAGAGAGCAGCATGCCGCCCGTCAGGGGCCCGTTGGCCCGGACGTGCTGGCGGAGGGTCAGTCCGCGCACGTACTCGGTGGCCAACCATGGGGCGCTGGCACGCACGTCGGCTCCGTAGAACGCCGCCGTACAGGTCGCCCGCACCCGCGACACCAGTTCGACCTCGCGGGCGAAGCGGGCGAGGAACTCGGGGTTGGCCGCGAACTGCGGATGGATCACCTTGACCGCGGCACACGCGCCCGCCGGGTCGACGCCCGCGTACACCGCGCCCATGCCGCCGGCGCCGATCCTGCCGACGACACGGTAGTCCCCCAGCTGTCGGGGATCGGTGGCGCCGGGCGGGTCGATGCCGGGCGGGAGGTGGTCCTGGTCGAACGGACGGGGGGAGTCAGGGGACATGGGTACCTTCACGTGAGGGAACGGGGAGTCGGGGGTCATGGTCGATCAGCGCAGTGGTCGATCCGGCCTCCTTCGACGACGGACGGCCTCAGTGGTTCGAGTTCGAAGTCGTGGGCCCCGTCCTCGACCACGTTCTCCGGGCGGAAGCAGACGCCGCCGGGGTAGTCGACGGTGATGGCTGCGTCTGCGTCCCGGACCTCGTCGGGCACGTAGTACACGGGCCCCGCCTCCGTGCCGTCGACCTCGACGAGAAGGTCGGCCGTGGGATTGCGGGCGCTCAGCACGTACACGCTGTTGGTCTCCGGCCGGGTGACGTCCAGGACGCCCTGGTCAGCGGTGATCCGCGGGGCCCGGCCGAAGTCCCACTCGGCGATCTGCAGCTCTCCGAAGTCCGGCAGGTACTCGGCCCTGACCTCGACGAGCGCGGTGTCGCCGACCAGGTCCGTGGCGGTGAACGAGAGCCGCAGCTGGTCCAGTCGCTCCCCGTCGCCGGAGGCCGGTTCGAGTCGGCGGACGAGCTCGGGAGCGGTGTCCGACGCGGACGCCACCATCACGCGGCCGCTCTCGTACAGGTCGCGGTACTCCTCGGGAACGTCGGAGGGCACATCCGCCCCCCGCGCGTCTCCGGCCTCCGCCACCGGCACCTGGTCCTGCGCGCCGCCCGGCGTGCCGCCGTCCGCCGCTCCGGGGTCCGCGTCCTCGCGGGCCAGCGTCCCGGCCACCGTGCCGACCAGCACCGCCAGCGCGGCCCCCGCGGCGCCGACCGCCAGCGGCACACGCCGCCGCACCACCCACGAACGCCTGCGCGGCGCGTGGCGCCGCCACTCCTCCACCGGCGGGGCG
>NZ_ANBC01000055.1 GCF_000341125.1 Nocardiopsis lucentensis DSM 44048
TGACACGAGGGACGTCGACGTCGCCGCCCCCGCTCACCGCGGCGGCCGCCCCGTCGGGGAACAGCGCCGACGCGACCTCACGCATCGCGGTGGCCGCGTCCGGGCGCCGCTCGGGGTCCTTGTCCAGCGCCCGCTCCAGCACCTCCCGCAATCCGGCCGGGACACCGTCCAGGTCCGGGGGCTCGGACAGGATCCGCGCGGCCATCGTGCTCGAGGTCCCCGAACCGTGCGGGTGGCGGCCGGTCGCGGCGAAGGCCACCAACCCGCCCCAGGCGTAGATGTCCGAGCGGTCCGTGGCCGGGGCGCCCCGGTACTGCTCCGGGGCGATCCACCCCGGAGTCCCGACCAGGCCGCCGGTGCGCGTCAGCGCGGTCTCCTCCACCGCCCGCGCGATACCGAAGTCGAGCACCCTCGGCCCCTCGGGCGACAGGATCACGTTTCCCGGCTTCAGGTCCCGGTGCACCACACCCGCCGCGTGGATCGCGGCCAGCGCCTCGGCCGACCCGACCGCCAGGGCCGGGAGGGCGTCCCCGGCCAGGGGACCGTTCCCCCCGACGTGCTCGTGCAGGGTGGGCCCGGGAACGTACTCGGTCGCCAGCCAGGGCAGGTCGGCCTCGGGATCGGCGTCGACGAAGCTCGGCACGCAGACAGCGCTCACGCGGCGGACCAGCGCGACCTCGCGCGCGAAGCGCTGGCGGAACTCGGCGTCGGCGGCGTAGACCCGGTGCACGCACTTGACCGCCACCCGCCGGTCGGCGTCGTCCAGGGCCGCGTACACCGACCCCATCCCGCCCGCCCCGATCCGCCCGACCACGCGGAACGAACCGACACGACGGGGCTCGTCGGCCGTGAGCGGCCGCAACCCGAAGGGCGGGGCGGAACCCGGTCCAGCGGGCGGTACCGGCGAGGACTGGCGTGGGGGCATGCGTCGGCCGATCTGTCACTCGGTGGCGGGGCGGGCTGGAAGCTCGACGGGACCGGGGAGGGTCCGGGTACCCGTGGGCGTGGGGCGGTCCCGTGGCCGCCCCAACGGGGATTGACGCGTGTGACTCGCGTGTGGTTCACGTTATGACCAGACGGTGTCACCCGACGCTCCCGGACCGCCCGGAGCCGATCGGAGCCAGTCGGACCCGCCCGGTCCCCGAGGCCGCCGGGGACCCGCCCGGGACACCCCGTCGCCTCCACCGCCCGACCCGCCGGAAGGCCCGCCGGCGGCGGCCATAGCCTTGGGGTATGCGTTCCTTCACGGCGCCGCTCGCGCTGGCGGCCGACCTGGTGTGCGTGCTCGCCTTCGTGGTGATCGGCAAGGCCGACCACGAGACCGGACTCGCCCTCCCCGCGGTGGCCTCGACCGCGTGGCCGTTCCTGGCCGCCCTCGTGCTGGGCTGGGTGGTCACCCTGGCCTGGCGCTCCCCTGTCCGGATCTGGCCAACCGGTCTGTTCGTCTGGGCGGTGACCGTCGCCGGAGGCATGGTGTCGCGCCTGGCCACCGGGGAGGACGCGCCGCTCAGCTTCGTCCTGGTGACCTCCGTCTTCCTGGCCGTGACGCTCCTCGGCTGGCGCGCGGTGGCACTTCTGGTCGCGAGAGGGCGACAGCGCACCGCCTGACGGGGAAGACTGGGGAGCGTACACACCCCTCGGGAGGAGAGCCCCCATGCCCGACCCTTCCACCATCGCCCTGGCCACGGCCGTCGCCACCGGCACCGTGGCCAAGATCGCCGAGGTCGTCAGTCAGGCGACGATCGACGACTTCAAGTCCTTCCGCAAGACGGTCTTCCGGTACTTCCGCGGCGACCCCGAGGCCCAGGAGGCGCTGGACGAGGCCCTGCTCGAGCCCGACGACGAGGCGGCGATCACCGCGGTCGCCGGCCACCTGGAGCGCGCGGCCGAGGCCGAACCGGAGATCCGCCGTTTCATGGACGCCCTGGCCGCCCAGCCCGGCCAGGTGACCTACGGCCCGGTGGTCAACCGCGCCGACGACGTCAGCGGCACGGTGATCCAGGTCGGACACGTGCACGGCGGGAACGTCCACGGATCCGGACGCTGACGAGGTCCGTAAGCTGGAACGGATGAACGAGTACTCCGCGCCAGCGACCGCCCCGACGCCGTCTCCCGCCCCCGGTGAGGACGAGGCGCGCGAGGTGGGCGTGGGGCCGTGGGTCGGCCCCTGGCCGGAGGACGACCGGTACGACCCCGAACTCCTGGCCGGGGGCGACCGTCGCAACGTCGTGGACCGCTACCGCTACTGGCGGCGGGAGGCGATCGTCGCCGACCTCGACGCCGTGCGGCACCCGTTCCACGTCGCCGTGGAGAACTGGTCGCACGACTTCAACATCGGTTCGGTCGTGCGCACCGCCAACGCCTTCGGCTGCGCGGCCGTGCACATCGTCGGCCG
>NZ_ANBC01000056.1 GCF_000341125.1 Nocardiopsis lucentensis DSM 44048
GCTACCAGCACGTCCACCACCACTCCGACACCGCCGCGCTGCTGGGGTGGGCCGGGGAGCGCGGGCTCCCGCTGGTCGGGATCGACAACCTGCCGGGGGCGGTCCCCCTGGAGACCCACCCGCTGCCCCGCGAGGTCGTCCTGGTGTTCGGCCAGGAGGGCCCGGGGCTGTCGGAGGAGGCCCGGAAGGTGTGCGAGGCGGTGCTGTCGATCGCGCAGTTCGGGTCGACGCGGTCGATCAACGCGGGTGCCGCCGCGGCGGTGGCGATGCACGCCTGGGTGCGGGCGCACGTGTTCGACCAGTCGGTGTGAGCGCGCGCCCGATGTGAGCTCGGCCACCGCCACCCGCCCCCGAACTCGCCGTGACAGTACCGTGATCTACCATGTGCGGAGCGCCCCCTAGCCGGAGAGTTCTTGGGATGAGTCCGATCGTCACCGCCGCCGCCCGCCCCGCCACGATCGACGACGTGCCCGCCGTGGCCCGGGTCCTGAGCCGGGCGCTCCACGACGATCCGCTCTTTCGGTGGCTGTTCCCCGACGACGAGCAGCGGATGGCCCGAACCCGGCGTTTCCTCGCGCTGACGGCG
>NZ_ANBC01000057.1 GCF_000341125.1 Nocardiopsis lucentensis DSM 44048
CGGGCGGCCGCGCTGTGGGCGCCCCCGGCGACCAACCCGGAGGGGCCGCTGGTGTCGCTGCGCACCTGGCCGCACTGGGGCGCGCTGATCGGTCGGGCCCGGATGAGCGCCTTCGTCCGGGTCTTCGCCGAATGGAAGATGGCCGCACCCCAGGAACCCCACCTGTACCTGGCGGCCCTGGGCGTCGACCCCGCCGTCGAGGGCACCGGACTGGCCCGGGAGCTGCTGTCGGCGGGCCTGGACCGGGCCGACGCCGAGTACACCCCGGTCTTCACCCAGACGCTCGACCCCGCCGTCGTGGCCTTCTACAAGCGGTTCGGCTTCGAGGTGGTCCGCGAGGTCGAGCACCCCGGGATCGGCACCAGCCACTTCCTCTCGCGTGCTCCGATGTGACGGGACGTCGCCAAGGGTCTACGCACAGCCGCGTCACGCGCCTAGCATGAGCCGTGACCCGGACCCGGCTCCACGGGAATGAGGCGGCGCGCATGACCCCCACGACTCCGGCGGACGTTGGCGTCCGCACCGCGACGATGAACGACGTTGCGCGTCTGGTCCGCGTCCTGGGGCGCGCCTTCCAGGACGATCCGCTCTTCCGGTGGTTCTTCCCCGACGGGGAGGACCGCCTCGCCAGGAGCATGCGCGTGTGCGCGCTGAACGCCGGGTTCGGCCACGTACCGGGCGGAACGGCCTGGGTCCACGAGTCGCGGGAGACCGCCGGCGGGACACCGGTGATCGGTGGGGCGGCGCTGTGGACGCCGCCGGGCGAGACGGCGGAGGGACCGTTGACCGCGCTGCGTTCGCTGCCCCACTGGGTGCGGCTGATGGGGGTGGCGCGGGTCCTCCGGGTCTTCCGGTTCCTGGGGGCGGTGCGGGCCACGGCTCCGGAGGAGCCGCACTGGTACCTGGCGGTGCTCGGCACCGATCCGGCGGTGCAGGGGACGGGTGTGGGCTCGCGCCTGCTGCGCGACGGACTGGCCCGCGCGGACGCCGACGGGGTCCCGGTCTACCTGGAGACGATGAACCCCGCCAACATCGGCTTCTACGAGCGTCACGGCTTCCGGGTGGTGCGCGCGGTCAACGAACCGTCGGCGCCCCCGACCTACTGCATGCTGCGCCCCTTGGCGGTCTGACCCGCGCACGGCCGAACCCCCGACCGGCGCGTCGACCGGCGGTGGTCAGGCGGACAGGGAGCCGACCACCAGATCGCGCGCGGCCCGGCCGTAGTCGGCCGCGGACAGGTCGGGATCCCAGGCGCGCTGGAGGATGTACCCCTGCACGAGGCCGAGCAGCACTCGCGCCGTGGCCGCCGGATCCACCCGTTCCGGGATCTGGCCGTCGGCCCGCCCGAGCTCCACCCGGGCGCGCAGCTGGTCGAGCACCCCGTCGAGCCCGGCGCTCAGCGCGTCGCGCAGCGCCGTGTCGCGCAGCGCCTCCCCCCAGGCCTGGACGGCCAGGCGCGTTCGGGAGTCGGCCCGGTCCATCGCCTCGATCGTCGCGGGCAGCTCCCCGACGAGCTCCGGGAACGGTCTGCGTCGCGCGATCGACTCGCGGACGACGTCCTGCACCGCGCCGATCGCGTCCAGGGCGATCGCGACGATGATGTCGTCCTTGCCCCGGAAGTAGCGGTAGACCGCCCCCGGGGACAGTCCCGCCTCGTCGATCACGTTCCGCATGGACGTGCGGTGGAAGCCGTCCCGGGCGAAGCAGGCGGCCGCCGCCGGCAGNCGGCGCTGCGCCAGGTAGGCGTCGGAGACTCGTGGCATGCGCACATCGTAGAACGAACGACCGTTCTTGACAGGCGCACCCTCCGCGGGGGATTCTAAAAAGAACGAACATTCGTTTTTGGAGATGCCATGACCGACGTCCTCATCGTGGGAGCGGGCCCGACCGGGCTCGCCCTCGCCACGCGCCTGCACGACCTCGGTGTCCGCGTACGGATCATCGACAAGCACGACGGCGTCCTGGAACTCACCAAGTCCGCCGCGCTGCACGCCCGCACCCTCGAGCACCTGCGCGACCTCGGCGTGGCGGACGCCGTCCTGGCCGAGGGCCAGCGCGTGGACGTCCTCGCCCTGCGCACCGGCCACCGTGACCGGATCGCCGTGGACTTTCGCACCCTCGCGGACACCGCCTATCCGTTCATGGTCGACATCCCCCAGGCGCGGACCGAGCACCTGCTCATCGACCGGCTCGCGGAACGCGGGGTACGGGTCGAGCGCGGCACCGAGTGCGTCGCGATCGAACAGCGCACCGACGGGGTGCGCGCCACGGTCACCGCCGACGGCCGGTCCCACACCCTGGAAGCCCGCTGGCTGGTCGGCTGCGACGGGGCGAGGAGCACCGTCCGCGGACTCCTCGGCATCGAACGGACCGGCGCCCCCTACGCCGACGACTGGGTGCTGTGCGACGCCGTCGTCGACTGGCCCCTGCCCCGGAACGAGATGACCTTCTCCGGGGACACCGAGGGGATCTTCGGCGTCTTCCCGCTGCCCGGTGACCGCCGCTACCGCCTCGCCTACACCGCCACACCGGGTGTGGAGCCGAGCATCGAGGACGCCCAGCGCTGCATGGCCCGCACCGGCATCGAGGGGACCATCCACGCCGTCGACGAGTTCTGGACCTTCTCCCTCGCCCACGAGCAGGCCGTCCGCTACCGGGGCGGGCGGGTGTTCCTGGCCGGGGACGCGGGGCACGTCCACACCCCGTTCGGCGGCCAGGGCCTCAACCTGGGCGTCGGCGACGCGATGAACCTGGCCTGGAGGCTGGCCGCCGTCATCGACGGCGCGGACGCCGGACTGCTCGACGGCTACCAGGACGAACGCCACCCGGTCGCGGCCGAGGTCATCGCCTTCACCCACCGGGGCGCCCAGGCCATGCTGCTGCGCGGCGACCCGCGCCGCCATCTGCGCGACGCGGCGCTGACGCTTCTGCGGTCCTCCGACCGCGCGCGACGCGCACTCGCCCGCAGGTTCTCCCAACTCGACCACCGCTACCGCCGCGCCTCGGGCACCGGGGGCCGCGCGGGCGACCTGGTGGGCGGTGACCGGCTGCCGGACCCGGAGTTCTTCGACGGGCTCACCCAGCGCACCCGCCGCCTGCACGACCTGCTGCCGCACGACCGGCACACCCTCCTGCTCACCGATCCCGCACAGGCCGAGGGGCTGTCCGTGCCCGACTCCTGCGCCGTCCGCCTCATCACCCCGGACTGGGCAGCGGCCCACACCACGCGGGGCGTCGCGACCGCGCTCGACCGGGGGCGCGCCACCGCCCGCCTGCACGGCTCCGCCTACCTCGTCCGGCCCGACCGGCACATCGCCCGGATCGGTTCGCCCGGGGAACTGACCTCCGCCCCGCCCGTGCCCGCCGCCCGCGAGGAGTCCCGATGAACACCCCCGTCGTCCCGCTCCCCCTGGGCGCGTCCGCCGCCTACGCGATCCGAGGCGAGCGCACCGTCCTCGTGGACACCGGTTTCGCAGGAGGCGAGGACCGGTTGCTCGGCCGCCTGGCCAAGGCGGGGATCGCCTCCGCCTCGATCTCCCTCATCGTCCTGACCCACTGCCACCCCGACCACGCGGGAGGGGCCGCCGCGCTCCGCCGACGGCTGGGGGTCCCGGTGGCGGTGCACGAGGCGGAGAGGGAGTGGGCGGAGTCCGGGACGAGTGAGCTCTACACGCCGTTGAACCCGTTCGGAAGGATCCTGCGGCGCACCCTGGACACCGGGTTCCCGGCGTTCACCCCGGACGTGGTCCTGGGCGACGGCGCCGACCTGGACGCCCACGGGGTTCCGGTGGACGTGCTGCACACCCCGGGGCACACCCCCGGTTCGGTGAGCCTGCGGCACCGGGAGAGCGGGGAGGTCCTGGTCGGGGACCTGCTGGCCGGGAGCATGACGCGGCGCGACCGCCCCGGGCTCCCCTTCCTCGCCCAGGACACCGGGCGACTGCGGCGCAGTGCCCGCCGGGTCCTGGACGCACGGCCCACGCGGTTCCTGTTCGGGCACGGACGACCGGCCTCGGCCGCCTCGGTCCGCCGTTTCCTCGACTCCGGCTGAGGCACCCGGACACCCCTGGACGACCGGACGGCTAGCGGGGACCCGTGACCGCCCGGGACACGCGAGGGGCCGCGCCCCCGGTGTTCACCGGAAAGGAGCGCGGCCCCGTGCGACGCGTGGGATCGGCGGTCAGCCGATGCCCTTGCTGAGCGAGCCCAGCAGGTCGCGGTTGAGCTGGGAGATGGTGTCCAGCGGGATGCCCTTCGGGCAGACCGCGGCGCACTCACCGATGTTGGTGCAGCCGCCGAAGTCCTCCTCGTCGTGCTGGTTGACCATCTTCACCACGCGCGAGGCCCGCTCGGGCTGCCCCTGCGGGAGCATGCCCAGGTGGGTGACCTTCGCGGCGGTGAACAGCATGCCGGAGGCGTTCGGGCAGGCCGCCACGCACGCGCCGCAGCCGATGCAGGTCGCGGCGTCGAACGCGCGGTCGGCGTCCGGCTTCGGGATCGGGTTGGCGTGGGCGTCCGGGGCGGTACCGGTCGGGGCGCTGATGTAACCGCCCGCCTGGATGATCCGGTCGAAGGCGCCGCGGTCCACGACCAGGTCCTTGACCACCGGGAACGCCTTGGCGCGCCACGGCTCGACGGTGATGGTGTCGCCGTCCTTGAAGCTGCGCATGTGCAGCTGGCAGGTGGTGGTGACCTCCGGGCCGTGGGCCTCGCCGTCGATCACGACACCACAGGCACCGCAGATGCCCTCACGGCAGTCGTGGTCGAAGGCGACCGGGTCCTCGTCCTGAAGTGTGAGCTTCTCGTTGAGGACGTCGAGCATCTCCAGGAAGGACATGTCCGGCGAGACGTCCGAGAGCTCGTAGTTGACCATCCGGCCCTCGTCGCCCGGGCCCTTCTGGCGCCATACGCGCAGGGTGATGTTCACTTGTAGCTCCGCTGCTTCATCTCGACGTACTCGTACTCCAGGGCTTCCTTGTGGAGCACGGGCTTGCTGTCCTGGCCCCCGAACTCCCAGGCCGCGACGTAGGCGAACTCGTCGTCGTGACGCAGCGCCTCGCCGTCCTCGGTCTGGCTCTCGGAGCGGAAGTGGCCGCCGCAGGACTCGCGGCGGTGCAGGGCGTCGATGCACATGAGCTCGCCGAGCTCCAGGAAGTCGGCCACGCGGCCGGCCTTCTCCAGGGCCTGGTTGAGCTCGTCGTTGGTACCGAGCACCTTGACGTCGCGCCAGAACTCGGCGCGCAGCTCGCGGATGCGCTCGATGGCCTTGGTCAGGCCCTCCTCGTTGCGCTCCATGCCGCAGTAGTCCCACATGATGTGGCCGAGCTCCTTGTGGAAGGAGTCGACGGTGCGGGAACCGTTGATGGAGAGCAGCTTCTCGATCCGGGAGGTGACCTGCTCCTTGGCCGCGGCGGCGTCCGGGTGGCTCTCGTCGAGCTGCTCGAACGGGCCGTCCGCCAGGTAGTCGTTGATGGTGTTCGGCAGGACGAAGTAGCCGTCCGCCAGACCCTGCATCAGCGCGCTGGCGCCCAGGCGGTTGGCGCCGTGGTCGGAGAAGTTGGCCTCACCGGTCACGAACAGGCCCGGGATGGAGCTCTGCAGGTCGTAGTCGACCCACAGACCGCCCATGGTGTAGTGCACGGCCGGGTAGATGCGCATCGGAACCTCGTACGGGTTCTCACCGGTGATGCGCTGGTACATGTCGAACAGGTTGCCGTACTTGGCCTCGACGGCGGCCCGTCCCATGCGCTTGATCGCGTCGGCGAAGTCCAGGTAGACGCCCAGACCGCCGGGGCCGACGCCGCGGCCCTCGTCGCAGACGTTCTTGGCGGCGCGGGAGGCGATGTCACGCGGCACGAGGTTGCCGAAGGCCGGGTAGATGCGCTCCAGGTAGTAGTCGCGCTCGTCCTCGGGGATCTGGCGCGGGTCGCGGTCGTCGCCGCCCTTCTTGGGCACCCAGATGCGGCCGTCGTTGCGCAGCGACTCACTCATCAGGGTCAGCTTGGACTGGTAGTCGCCGCTGACCGGGATGCAGGTCGGGTGGATCTGCGTGTAGCACGGGTTGGCGAAGAGCGCGCCCTTGCGGTGCGCCCGCCAGGCGGCCGTGACGTTGCAGCCCATGGCGTTGGTCGACAGGAAGAACACGTTGCCGTAACCGCCGGTGGCCAGGACCACGGCGTCGGCGAAGTGCGTCTCGATCTCGCCGGTGACCATGTCGCGGGCGATGATGCCGCGCGCCTTGCCGTCCACGACGATGACCTCGAGCATCTCGTGGCGGGTGTTCATCTTGACGGTGCCCGCCGCGACCTGGCGCTCCAGGGCCTGGTAGGCGCCGATCAGGAGCTGCTGCCCCGTCTGGCCGCGCGCGTAGAAGGTACGGGAGACCTGGACACCGCCGAAGGAGCGGTTGTCGAGGAGGCCGCCGTACTCACGGGCGAAGGGCACGCCCTGGGCGACGCACTGGTCGATGATCTCGACCGACGTCTGCGCCAGGCGGTAGACGTTCGACTCGCGGGATCGGAAGTCGCCGCCCTTGACGGTGTCGTAGAACAGCCGGTGGATGCTGTCGCCGTCGTTGCGGTAGTTCTTGGCCGCGTTGATGCCGCCCTGCGCCGCGATGCTGTGCGCGCGGCGTGGGCTGTCCTGGTAGCAGAAGGACGTGACGTTGTAGCCCGCCTCGCCCAGGGTCGCGGCGGCCGAGGCCCCGGCCAGACCGGTGCCGACGATGATGACGGAGAGCTTGCGCCGGTTCGCGGGGTTGACCAGCTTGGCCGAGAAACGGCGCTTGTCCCAGCGCTCGTTGATCGGGCCCTCGGGCGCCTTCTCGTCCCGGACGGGCTCGCCCTCGATGTACAGGTCGTTCTCAGACAATTAGCTCACCAGTCCAAAGGTGACCGCCAGAGGCGGGAGAAGGAAGCCGACGGTCACGACCAGCGCGATGGTCACGGCCACGGCGTTGATCTTGCCCTGGCGGCTGGCCTTGTTGGCGCCGAGCGTGGCGGCGCCGCTCCAGATGCCGTGCCGCAGGTGGAAGCCGGCCGCGATGACCGCCGCCACGTAGAACAGGGTCACGTACCAGAACTCGGGCTGGAAGCCGTTGACGAGCCGTTCGTAGGGGCTGTCGGAGGCACCGCCCGGAGCGATGACGTTCACCGTCAGGTGCAGGATGTGGAAGATCACGAAGAGCGCGATCAGGACGCCGCCCCAACGCATGGTGTAGGAGGCGTACGAACGCTGAACGCGCTTGGTCACCTGGTATCGGCGGACGCCGCCGCGCGCGCGGTTGTCGCGCGCGGTGAGGACGACCGCGCAGTAGATGTGGATGAGGACGCTCGCCAGGAGGACGAGGCGCGCGATCCAGAGGAAGCCCTCATGCGGCAGGAGCGGGTAGCCGAGCTCGCGGAGTCCCTCGGCGTAGCCGTCGAAGGCCTCCTGGCCCATGAAGACTTTGAGGTTGCCGTACATGTGCGCGATCAAATACAGCACAAGGATCGCACCGGTGACCGCCATCGCTGACTTGAGCGCCACCGTGGACCCGTAGGCCGTAGACCGCTTCTTGGTCAAGGTACTGTTCGCCACAGCCTGCCACTTTAAAATCGAGTTAAGTCTGACGTCCAAGTCATCAGGACGCTGGTGTCCATAGCTCTAGGCTATGGAGCATGCAGTTCCAGCAGCTCGCGTACTTCGTCGCGGTAGCCCGTACACGCCATTTCACCCGCGCAGCCGAGCTTTCGCGCGTCGCGCAGCCGAGCTTGAGCAAACAGATCCGCAGCCTTGAGCGGGAGTTGGGCGCACCGTTATTCAGTCGTGCCAGGGGAAACATCACACTCACTCCGGCGGGTGAGGCGCTCCTGCCGCTGGCCCAGCGCATGCTGACCGACCTGGAGACGGCCCGCCGCGAGGTGGCGGAGCTGGCCGGGGTCCGCAGGGGCCGGGTGCGGCTGGGCGCGACCCCGTCCCTGTGCGCGGGGCTGCTGGCCGACGTGCTCGCGGACTTCCACACCCGCTTCCCGGGGATCGAACTCCAGGTCGAGGAGAGCGGTTCGCGCGACCTCATCCGCGACCTGGGCCGCGGCGAGCTGGACCTGGCGCTGATCATCCTCCCCCTCCAGAGCAGCGATCCGGACTTCGCCACCACGCCGATCCTGCGGGAGAACCTGGTGGTGGCCAGCCCGATGAGCCAGCCCTCGCCGAACGGCCGCGCCTCGATCCGCATCACCGAGCTGGAGGGCCGCCCCCTGGTCATGTTCCGGCGGGGTTACGACGTGCGCGAGGCCACGCTGCGCGCGTGCCGGGCCGCCGGGTTCGAACCCGAGCTGGCCGTCGAGGGCGGCGAGATGGACGCCGTGCTCCGGTTCGTGGAGGCGGGCCTGGGTCTGGCGGTCGTGCCGAGCATGGTGCTGCGCAACCGTCCCGGCCTGCGCGGAACCCCTCTCGCGCGTCCCCGCCTGCTGCGGACGGTGGCGCTGGCGCACCGCAAGGACGTGGAGCCCTCGCACTCGGCGGACGCCTTCCGCCGCCACCTCAACCGGTACCTGCTGGGTCTGACGCCGCAGGAGCTGGGACCGGACCTGGAGGTGCTGATCTCGGCCACGGACGCGGGCGCCCCCGGGGAGGTTCCGGACGACGACGAGGGAGCGGACACCGGGCCACGAAACCGAAAAAAGGGCCGAAGCTAACAGGTTCCCCTCAGTTCACCCCAATACCACAACGGGTGAATTTTCCAAAAAGACCATTTGCGACAAATAACGCAAACGGCACCAAAACCCCAACCCAGAGTGGCGTATTTCACACACGTCCACCCCACGTTTCTTCGGCACTGGAACGTGACCGTGATCACAGCACCCTAACGTTGCGTTGCAGACCGGCTTCGCTACTGCTTCTCCCCAGCCGTCCAGCACGCACGGAGAGCGGCCGCGGCCACGGGGAGCACGACGGCCCGCCCGTGCGCCCGGGGCTCTCCACAGAGAGGTGGAGACCACGGTGACCTCGACCGAAAGAGCGCGACCGGGCAGCGGCCGGGCGCGCATCGCACCGCGCACACTGCGCACCGACCGGTGGTGGCTCGGCCCGACCCTCACCACACTGGGCCTGGCCGCCTTTCTCGTCTACGGAACCGTTCGCGTGTTCCAGCAGGACCACTACTGGGTCCAGGAACACCACTACCTGACCCCGTTCTACTCGCCCTGTCTGGCGCAGCAGTGCGCCCCGGACGCGGCCCTGTTCGGGCGGCTCCCCTTCGAGTTCCCGCCCCTGATCCCCTACGCCCTGGTCAGCCTGCCGATCCTGCTGCTGTTCCGGGTGACCTGCTACTACTACCGCAAGGCCTACTACCGGTCGGTCTGGCAGGCGCCCACCGCCTGCGCCGTGCGCGAGCCGCACCGCTCCTACACCGGCGAGACCCGGCCGCTCATGCTCCCCCAGAACGGCCACCGCTACTTCTTCTACGCCGCCTTCGCCATCACCGCGATCAACACGTGGGACATGGCGGTCGCCTTCGCGCACGGCACCGACGGCGGTTTCGGGATCGGCGTCGGCAACCTGGTCATGCTGCTCAACGTGCTCATGCTCTGGGGCTACACGCTCAGCTGCCACTCCTGCCGCCACGTCTTCGGCGGGGGCCTGCGCACCTTCCGCACCCACCCCGTCCAGTACTGGGTGTGGACCCGGCTGTCCACGCTCAACAACCGGCACATGTACTTCGGCTGGTTCAGCATCGCCACGCTCATGGCCACCGACGCCTACATCGCCCTCGTCGCCAGCGGCACCATCACCGACCTGCGGATCCTCAACTGAGCCCCGGGGAAGGAAGACACCGGCACATGCCCTCCACAACAGAACCCGACATCACCCGGTACGGCTACGACGTCGTGGTGATCGGCGCGGGCGGAGCCGGGCTCCGCGCCGCGATCGCCGCCCGCGAGCAGGGGAAGCGCACCGCCGTCATCTCCAAGTCGCTGTTCGGCAAGGCGCACACCGTCATGGCCGAGGGCGGGGCCGCCGCCGCGCTCGGCAACGCCAACCCGGACGACGACTGGCGGACGCACTTCCGCGACACCCTGCGCGGCGGCAAGTTCCTCAACGACCCCCGCATGGCCGAACTCCACGCCCGCGAGGCGCCCGAGCGCATCCTGGAGCTGGAGTACTGGGGCGCGCTGTTCGACCGCACCAAGGACGGGCTGATCAGCCAGCGCAACTTCGGCGGCCACGAGTATCCCCGCCTCGCGCACGTGGGCGACCGCACCGGCCTGGAGATGATCCGCACCCTCCAGCAGCGGGTCGTGGCGCTCCAGCAGGAGGACGCGGCCGAGTTCGGCGACCCGGACGCCCGGCTGCGGGTCTTCGCCGAGACCGCCGTCACCAGGCTGCTCACCGAGGGGCCCACCGACGGCGGGCCCGGTCGGATCCTCGGCGCCTTCGGGTACCGGCGCGTGGACGGCGGCTTCGTGGTCTTCGAGGCGCCCACCGTCATCCTGGCCACCGGCGGGATCGGCAAGGCGTTTCGCACCACGTCCAACTCCTGGGAGTACACCGGGGACGGGCACGCGCTCGCCCTGCGCGCCGGGGCGTCCCTCATCAACATGGAGTTCGTCCAGTTCCACCCGACCGGGATGGTCTGGCCGCCCTCGGTCAAGGGCATCCTCGTCACCGAGTCCGTACGCGGCGACGGCGGGGTGCTGCGCAACTCCGAGGGCACCCGGTTCATGTTCGACTACGTGCCCGACGTGTTCCGGTCGCAGTACGCCGAGACCGAGGAGGAGGCCGACGGCTGGTACGACGACCCCGCGAGCCACCGCAGGCCGCCCGAACTGCTGCCCCGCGACGAGGTGGCTCGGGCGATCAACAACGAGGTCAAGGAGGGCCGGGGCTCCCCGCACGGCGGCGTGTTCCTGGACGTGTCCTCACGGCTGCCCGCCGAGGAGATCCGCAAACGGCTGCCGTCCATGCACCACCAGTTCAAGGAGCTGGCGGACGTGGACATCACCGCCGAGCCCATGGAGGTCGGACCCACCTGCCACTACGTCATGGGCGGGGTGCGCGTGGACGCCGACACCGCCGCCTCCGACGTGCCCGGGCTGTTCGCGGCGGGCGAGGTCGCGGGCGGGATGCACGGGTCCAACCGGCTCGGCGGCAACTCCCTGTCCGACCTGCTCGTGTTCGGGCGGCGGGCCGGGCTCGGGGCGTGCGGCTACCTGGACTCGCCCGACCGTCCCGAGCCGCGG